>JBAVDD010000376.1:0-3175 GCA_049587035.1 Acidobacteriaceae bacterium
GCTTGTCGCAGCTCCAGCTCAGCGTCATCGCACCCGTCCTCGGCACGCGCCCAAACGTAGGCCGCAGCCCCGTCACTCCGCATCGCATACTCGGCGACACAATCGACCCCTGCGTCTCCGACCCAAGCGCAAACCCCACCAACCCCGCCGCCACCGCCCCCGCCGGCCCCGCGCTCGACCCCGACGCCCCCTCATCCAGGTTCCACGGATTCTTCGTCTGCCCGCCAAACCAAACATCATTCAGCGCCAGCGCCCCCAAACTAAGCTTCGCCACCAACACCGCCCCCGCCTCATTCAGCCGCTTCGTGACAGTCGCATCCTCCACTGGCACCCTATCTTTGAACGGCGCCGCCCCCCAGGTCGTCCGAATCCCCGCCGTATCCAACAGATCCTTCGCACCCCAAGGAATCCCATGCAACGGCCCCCGATACTTCCCCGCCGCAATCTCCGCATCCGCCTTCCGAGCCTGCTCCAGCGCGTGATCCGCCGTCAGCGTAATCACGCAGTTCAACTCCTTGTTGAACCGCTCCAACCTCTCCAGGTAGATCTTCGTCAGCCGCTCCGACTTAAGCTGCTTCGCTTCAAGCCACCTCGACAACTGCCACACCGAAGCAAACGCAATGCCCTCATCACTGCCGCTCGGAGGCCCATTCGACACGAGGATGCTCACAAAACCCCCACGCGAATCACGAGGCCGGGGCGCAGCCACCTCTGCCGCCCCACCCTCCGTCTTCGGCATCAACGGATTCCAAACCGTAGCCGGTACATCGCCATACCCAATCGCCAGCTTCCTCGGCCCCACCCGCCGCTCCACCACCGCAGCCATCGACTCCCGCCAGTTCCCCGCAGCCTCCTTCATATCCTTCGCCGACATCTCCACCCGCACCAGCTTCTCGGCCTGCACAAACGTCTCCACCGACACCTCCGGCCCCGTAGCCGCCGAAGTCCCAAACGCCCCCGGCTCTCCCGGAACCTGCGCCCCAGCCTTACCGGGACCCGGCGTACCAGGAACCTGCGGCCCACCCGCTACCGGCGTCTGCTCACCCTTCGCCATCCTCACCGCGACAGCGGCGCCCACCAACCCCATCGACCCCTTAGCCAGAAACTCCCTACGCGAACGCGCCATCGCTATCCTCCGCACAACCTCACCAACAAATAAACTGTGCAGCCAGATATATCACCACGGGCCACCGGAGGCCCACAACGCTCGCCATCCTTACCATCCAAAATAATTTCCTCAAAAACAGCCCAAAAACACCATGTCAACCCCCCACACCCCTCAACCCACACATTCCAAACCACATCCGCATGGCATACCTACCCCACCCAAAGCGCTAAACTTTAACTAGCCCCCAAATCCAACCAAACGAAGCGAAGCCCGACCACCAAGCACCACCGGAACACCCCAAGGCCCACCGACCACTCCGGAAGGGCCCGACTTCAGTCGGGCCGCAAGCAGCCGCGTCGCAGACGCAACCGCTCTGCCGAAGAACCGGGCCCCTGGCAAGCGTTCTTTGCTTGCCAGGGTGGTAACGCCGGAGTGAAGCCGAAGGCGAAACGACCAAATTGCCTTCTTCAAACCCGCCGCAGACCCCAAACCGAGCCAAGCGAAGCCGTCCCGACGAGCCTAACTCCAACAGGGAGTTGATCATAGCCATAACCGATCTAGAATGAACCAGATACAAGCAAAAAACGCCAACACCACCGCCAGCACCCCTATAACCCACTGGGAGAGAAGAAGATACCCGTAACCCGTTTAGAACGGCATGCTTACAGATAAGAGCCTCCACAACCACCTGATAACAAACCACTTACAAAAAGGTATAAAAATGGGATCTTTGCCATTAACCCACCTGCTTTGAGCGACTTACAGCCAAAAACGCCGCAGGGGGGAGGGGGGTACCCCCGGGACGCTCGTAACCCCCAAACAAGGCACGCGAAGCCCCTCGCCCTCCGCGCAGGACCTAACCGAGCATCGCCAGTAGCCCAGCCTCATCGAGCACCGCAACCCCCAACTGCTCGGCCTTCTCCAACTTCGATCCGGCCTCTTCGCCGGCCACAACATAACTGGTCTTCTTGCTCACCGAGCCCGAAACCTTTCCACCCGCCGACTCGATCCGTTCCTTCGCCTCCTCGCGAGTCAACGTAGGCAGTGTCCCAGTCAACACAAACGTCAGCCCGTCGAGCGCAGTCCCCCGCACCTTCCGCTCGGCAGTAAACGTAAGCCCATAACCGCGCAGACGCTCCACCAGCGCAAGATTACGGTCGTTAGAAAAAAATTCGCGCACGGTAGCAGCGACCTTCGGCCCAATGTCATTAACGCGCGTCAATTCTTCTTCAGTCGCTGAAATTAATTCATCCATCGACCCAAACTCTTCAGCCAGCGCCTGCGCCGTTCGCTCACCCACATGCCGAATCCCCAATCCAAGCAACACACGCTGCAAAGGCTGCTTCTTCGACCGCTCAATCTGCTCCAACACCGCATCAGCAGTCTTTTCACCAACGCGCTCCAGCGTCAACAGCTCGTCCTTCGTCAGGTCATACACATCGGCAATCGAGTGCACCAAAGCCCTGCGAGTAGGCTCTTCCGCTTCATCAACCGCACTGACTTCCTCTTCCTCCGAATGCTCTTCCTGCTCGGCAATCGTGTGCCCAAGCAACTGCGCAACCATCACCTCGCCAAGACCCTCAATGTTCATCACACCACGCGACGCAAAGTGCCGCAGCTCCTCCTCTAATCGCGCCGGACAACTAACATTCACGCAGCGCAGATCCACCTCGCCAGGCTCCCGCACCAGCGACTCACCACATCGCGGACAGTCGATCGGAAACACAACCTCCTTCGTCCCACGCGGATGCGCCGCATCCGAAACTACCTCCGTGATCTTGGGAATCACATCGCCGCCGCGCTCCACCGACACGAAATCCCCAATCATCACGCCCAACCGCGCAACCTCATCCGGATTGTGCAGCGTAGCGCGCGTAACCGTTGTCCCACCGATGAACACCGGAGCAAGGATCGCAACCGGCGTAATCTTCCCGGTCCTTCCCACACCGAACTGCACGTCCTCCAGCTGAGTAACGCCCGCACGAGCCGGGAACTTGTAAGCAATCGCCCAGCGCGGAGCCTTGCCCGTAAACCCCAATCGCCGCTGCTGCGCGATTGCATCCACCT
>JBAVDD010000377.1:0-2477 GCA_049587035.1 Acidobacteriaceae bacterium
CCTCAAGACCCCCCACGGAGAAATCGTAGCCGAACTCTTCGCCCTCCGCGCCGCACACCGCCAACCGCCCAGCGCTAACCCGCACACCAACACCGCACCGCCCGACCACCGCCCCTTCCTCCTCGAAGTCGCCCTCCCATTAAAGTCCGCCGACACCTCCATCCTCACCCCCATCCGCCGCAACCTCGCCATCAACCTGGGCGCAGCCCTCGCTCTCCTGGCCACCGTTCTCCTCGCCGGCATAGGCCTCCGCTCCTACGTCCGTGGCCGCCGTCTCGAAGAGCAGATCGAGATTGCCCGCCAGGTCCAATCCCGCCTTCTCCCCAGCACCACCATCGCCCTCCCCGGCCACCAGCTAGCCACCGAGTACCAACCCTCCGGCCTCGTAGGTGGCGACTTCTACGATGTCTTCCCCAGCCCCACCCGCGGCTTCGCCCTCGTCATCGGCGACGTCTCCGGCAAAGGCATTCCCGCCGCGCTCCTCATGGGCGTCATCCACGGAGCCGTCCGCACCGCCTCCTGGCAATCCACCGCCGCCCACCACGAAGAAGAGTCCCGCAAGCTGAACCTCCTCCTCTGCGAGCACGCCAGCGGCAACCGCTTCGCCAGCATGTTCTGGTGTGTCTACGACGAGCAACTCCACACCCTCCGCTACGTCAACGCCGGCCACTGCCCACCCTTCTTACTCACCCACAGCAATGGCCAGCTAGTCACCACGCGCCTCGACCACGGCGGCCCCGTCCTCGGCCTTCTACCCACCGCCACCTACGAAGCGACTACTCTACAAATCTCTCCCGGCGACCTGCTAGTCATGTACTCCGACGGCCTCGTAGAAGCCAACAACGCCACCGGCGAAGAGTTCGGCGACGACCGCGTAGCCACCTTCCTTCAAGCCCACGCCAACGAAACCCCCACCTATCTCCGCGACCACCTACTCCAAACCCTGACTACCTTCTCCCCACCCAGCGACGCCCAGGACGACCTGACCTTCGCCATCCTCCGCTTCAACACTCCGGCCTCGTAACCGCGCACCGCACCGTGTACCATCTCGCCATGCTCAAACGCATCCTGCTCCTCTGCCTATGCGCAACCGCGTCCGCATACGCTCAAGGCCCGACCACCGTAGGCCAGCTCCTCCAGCAGACACTGGATCAATCCACTCTCACCCACAACGGTGAACCCTTCCACGCCATCCTCGACATTTCCCCGCAAGCTGTAGGCGACCATCCCTCCCCCGGCCCCGCCTACACCGGCCGCGTCGAGCTCTGGTGGAGCAACCCCACCACCTACCGCCTGGCCCTAACCTCACCAGCCTTCACCCTGCAGCGTACCGTCGCCAACGGCAGCATCTCCGAGACTCACACCGGCGACTTCTACCCACGCTGGCTCCAGACCTTCGTCCGCGCTCTTCTCGACCCCGTCCCACCCATCTTCACCTCCGTCGCAGGCGCCCAACTCGAACCGGGCCGCTCCTTCGGCGGTGGCTTCTCCACCCAAACCTGCATCCGTCGCGACGACCGCACCAACGGCATCACCAACGACCTCACCTGGGGCATCCTCTGCTTCGACCGCAAGAGCTCCAAGCCAGCCATCGACTACATCGTCACCCTCAACTACTTCATGCAGTTCTCCAACCGCCAGCCCTTCGACAACCGAATGATCGCCTACAGTTACCAGACCTACGTTCTCGACGATCTCAGCGTAGTCGGCAACCTCACTACCCTCGAACCCCTAACTCCCGCCGACGCCGCAACCCTCACCGTCACCACGCCCACCCCACCCACCGACCGCATCCACACCGTTCTCGTCTCCACACAAAAAGAAGAAAGCCTGCTCGATCACGCGCCCACCCTCCACTGGCCATCCGTCCAGGAAGGCAAGACCGACGGCTACATGATCATCTACGCCCGCACCGACCGCACCGGTCAGGTCCGCGAGTCCACCACCCACAACTCCGACAACCCCGATCTCGAAGACTTCGGCATGCAGCAAGCCCTCAACTACAAATTCAAGCCGCTCTTAGTCGACGGCGCACCCGTCCAAATGGAGATGCCCCTCGTCCTCCACTTCACCTCGCGCATCGAGAACGCGCCACCCTATCTCACCCCCGAGCAAATGAAGCACCAGGTCCGCCGCTGCGACCCTCCTCCCGTTCCCAACGGCTTCCTCACCAAGGGTCAGCACGCCATCGTCAAGCTAACCATCACCGAAACCGGCAAGGTATCCGAACTCCATCCCAACAGCCCAGCACTCTGGGGCCGATTCTTTCCTTCCGACGTTGTGCCTTTGATGAACTGCACCTTCCACCCTTACCTCGTCAACGGCCAACCCGTCCGCTACGAAGGCGACTTCAAGCTCCCCGAACAATAACCACCACTCCGCGCGCACAGCTCTCACCACACCGCGCCATTTATGCTGAAACACACCACCATGCCCAACACCCCCACCGATGCTCCGCCTGAGACGGGACTCCCTCC
>JBAVDD010000378.1:0-6227 GCA_049587035.1 Acidobacteriaceae bacterium
ATCCACCACCACCTCGGGCTTGGTCCGGTCCAGGTCGTTGATAATCTTCTCTGCCAAAATCAGCTCATCCGGCGTCGCGCGAATCACCAGCGCATTCTGACTCTGCACCAAATAAATCTTCAGCCCCGGATCCAGCAAATTACGGATCGCCACCAGGATCTCGTTCGCGTCATTCTGCTGGGACACATTCGTCAGGTAGAACGTCTGCACGGCCAGGTCATCATCCTCGGTCCGTTTCTGCCGCGTGTTCTGCGCCACAAAAATCGTATTACTGGTCACCGGCTTCCAGAACGTCCCGCTCAGCACCTCCACAATGTGCAGCGCATTTGGCAACGAAACGTTATTCAAATCCACCGGGATCCGCTTGGAGATGTACTCCGGATCGAAGATCACATTCAGCCCGGCCGCCTTGCAGATCGCCTGGTACACGACCTTCGTGTCTTCCCCTTGAATATGCAGCGTAATCGGGTCGTCCGACACCGGCTGGAGCTGCACCGGCCCATCCAGAAGCGTAATCTCCTTCTGCATCTCCCGCTGGTACGGCGTCTGCTCACCCATCCCCGGCACAATCACATTCCCCGGCGAAGCCCCACCCACACCTGAAGGCTCGCCGACGGCGCTCGCCGGCCCGCTCGAAGGGGGCGCCCGCTTCTCCATCACCTGCAGCTCCTGCGCCGCCGCCTGGTCGCCCGGATCGATCTGCAGCGCCCGCGCAAACTCGTTGATCGCCCCATCCACATCGCCCGACTGCCGCAGCACCCGGCCGCGGTCCACGTGCATATTCGACGCCTTGAAGCGCATGCTCTCGTAGTGTGTCCGGTAGCGCAGGTCGCCCGGCCGCTTCAGATGCGCCTGCCGATAATCCTCAAACGCCGCATCGTAATCCTGCCGCGCCTCCGCCTGCGCTCCGCGCTTGTCCCACTTGCCCGCCGACTGCGCCTTTGCGTTACTCACCGCCGCACCCGAAAACAGCAGCAGCCCAAGCATCAACATCACCAGCGCCCGCGGCAGCCGCGCGCCCACTCCGTCCTGCCTCACGCTTCCATCCGGTAGCCGCTCCTGCATACCTGCAACCCGCTCCCCTGCCATCCGTTTCAACCTGCCTCGGACACTGGTCTCAGAGCCCCGCCGAACGCTCACTCCAAACCCCTCTTCCGGGTCCATCGAAGCATCCGTTCCTGCGGTCTCGAGCGGTTGGTCGGGCTCGTTTGATGATACAGCCAATATCCTTCGCGTCACTAGCCCCTCAGCCTCAATCCAGCTACCTCAACCCGTCCGCGGAGATCCCGCAAACCTCTCTCGCAGCGCTACTTCACCCGCACATCCACAACCCAGCCCGAAACTCCCGCCCTCGCACTCCAGGCCCTCCATCTGCATCGATCCAAACTCGTCCTGCATCTATCCATCTGCTAGCATCTAAATTCCGGACGGCCTAGGCTTTGGACGTCCCACCAACCATTTCGTCGTGGCCGGGAACCGAATCGCTAATACCCGTTCCCTAATCCCTGTCCTCGAATCCCTGCTCCCTCATGCCTCGTTCCCTCTCCAACCCGACCGTCCAGACCCAGGCCGCCAAGCCTTCGGCCAAACAAAAGCCGCGTGACCCCGTGGCATCCGGACTCCGCGACGCCGCCTTCAACCGCTCCGCCAGCTTTAACTACTTCCTCTCCGACCGCTTCGAGTGCGGCGTAGCCCTCCGCGGCACCGAGGTCAAAAGCATCCGCGAAGGCAAAGCCAACCTCAGGGACGCCTACGGTCTCCTCAAGGACGGCGAGTGCTTCCTCCTCAACGCCCACATCGGCCCCTTCTCCCACGGCAACATCATGAACCACGAGTCCCTCCGGACCCGCAAGCTCCTCCTGCACAAGCGTGAAATCGACAAGCTGGAGGGTTTGACGAAGCAAAAGGGCTACACCCTCATCCCCGTCAAGCTTTATTTCAGAAACGGCCGCGTCAAGTGCGAACTAGCCCTGGCCAAAGGCAAGCAGGACTGGGACAAGCGAGCCACCGAACGAGCCCGCGAAGGCGACAAGGAAGCCAAAGCAGCAGTAGCCCGCTCCCAGCGCCGCTAATCTCGCCCTCGCGATATCCCAAGTTAAGCAATCCGCGGATGAGCCTCCCCGCGAATGAGCTTCAGGCGATACCGAACTCCCACCCAGACATCCAGCACCGCCACCACAACCGCAGCGCCCGTGGCCCAACTCGCATCCATATCCAACCCTCTCGACCTCAGCCCCGCGCCACTCAGCTGCCTGAAGCCGGCCCACCCATCCGCTGATACCCCATCTTCTGATACCCCGGATGCACCCCCCGAGCCAGCCCCTGCTCATCGGCAATCCTCTTCAGCAACTCCCTCAGCCTCCCACGCTCCTCCCCATCGAGCGCCCCCAACAACGCCTCCTGGTGCTCTCGCGCGATCCTCCCAATCCCCACCAGCGTCTCATCCCCACCCTTGGTCAGGTGCAGCGAATACAACCGCCGATCCTCCACATTCGCCCGCCGCTCCACCAACCCCCGCTTCTCCAGCCGATCCAGAATCGCCACCAACCGGCTCGGATGAATCTTCAACCGTCCCGCCAGCTCCTGCTGACTCAACCCAGCCGCCACCCGCAGCATCCGCAGAATCCCCGCATCCGCCGGCGTCAGATCCATAACACTAAGCCGCTCTGCAAACTGCGAAGCAGCATGCGCCCCCAACTGAGCCAGCAAAAACGCCGGTCCACCCTGCCCCATCTCTCGACCAACACGCTCGTCGCTCATTTAAAAATAATTGTTGCACATCATATTCATTTACTATATAAATGATTATGTTATGAAACCACCTATCCGCTTCCGTGGTCCCTCCCTCACACTTCTCGCCATCGTCCACATCCTCCTATTCGAGGCCGGCTTCCTCGCCGCCGCGGCCCTCCGCCACGGCCCATCCTTCGTCTCCCCCGTCGCTCCCGCCGAGCAGGTCCGCCTCTTCTTCGCCCAATCCCCCTTCCTCGACCGCCTCACCAACTTCTTCCTCTTCGGCTCCGCGGTCCCCCTGGGCATCTTCGCCGTCACGGCCGTCAGCCGCCTGCGCTACCTCGGCATCCGAGCCGCCGGCACCAACATCACCCTCCTCGGCGGCCTAACCGCCACTTTCGCACTCTTCCTCAGCGGCATGGCCGGCTGGATCCTCTCCGTCCCAGAGGTCCTAACCTCCGCGCCCCTGGTAAAAGCCATCTTCTACCTAAGCTTCCTAAGCGGCGGAGCCCTCTACGCGATGGGCTTCGGCCTAATGGCCGCGGGCATCTCCATCACCAGCCACTACGCGCATCTGCTCCCCCGCTGGATCATCCTCCTGGGCCTGCTGGTAGCCCTCGCCGGAGAACTCTCCTGGTTCAGCCTGCTAACCTACCCCGCCAACTTCTTCATCCCCGTAACCCGCTTCATAGGCTTCATCTGGATGCTCCTAACCGCCATCTACCTAACTAAATCCCGAAACCCCACACAACTCCTCGACAGCGCACCCATCTCCTAACCTCACAACCCGCAACCAAGCCGGGTGCCCCATTCATGCCCGCATCTGGGCATGAGTGGGACGCGAATTCCGTACTTACCAAACCATCTAGTGCCCATCAGTAGTTGTCATGGAATGCAATCATGCGTCCAAGATTCGCCTCGTGGTTCTCAGGAAAACCGCAAGCGGGTGCGAATTCATCCGTATCGCGGAAAGTCCCGAAGATACGACCCCACCATGTAATATCCCCATAATTGAACATGTGAACATCGAGTTGGTGATGAATCGAGTGGTGCTCCGGGCGCTGCAGAAAGTAGCCAACCCAATGCGGTGTACGCAGATTGCTGTGGTAGAAGTACTCACCCACGACCGCGAACGCATTGAACCATGCAGCGCCTTGCGGCGATCCTCCCAGCAGACAAAACATCAGCGCACTCGCAAGAATGGAATCGGCCATGATCTCAACCGGATGTTTATAGAACGAGGTGAGGATCTCAATCCGAGCCGGGCTGTGATGTACCTGGTGGAACACGCGCCAAAGAAGATTGGATTGATGACGCGCACGATGCCACCAGTAGAAAAAGAACGTTCCAACAAACCAGCCAAGCAGACCCTGCAGAAATGGCGTCATCGCGTGGGAGATGTGGAAGAGCGAAAAGCTCTGCAGCCACCGGTTCCACGCAACGCCAGCCAACAAGATGATGCCGAGTTGCGCCAGATTGAGGAAGGTAGCGCGAGCGTACCACCCGGGCGCCTCAGGAAGTTCGCGCCCCGGAAACGCCCGCTCAGCAACGAAAAACAGAATGGTAGCGAAGATGATGACTGTGATCGGGATCATATCTCTCTCCTTCAACGTGAACTCATTGAACTGAGAATAGGCACAGCCCGACGCAGTCTCTACACAGCGCATGACAGTTTGTTGGAGTGTCACACTGACTATGCAATCGTTACCCGTATAGCCCCATCGAACCGCAGGAGTAGAATCACCTAGCTCATGAACATTTCACTGAGTCAGGAAAGCGATGTGCCACTCCGTCAGCAACTCTCGGAGCAGATTGTCTTCCTGATCACCACCGGCGAGCTTCGTGCAGGAGAAGAGATGCCGAGCGTGCGCGCTTTGGCCCGGCGTGCCAACGTGCACCACAATACGGTCAGCAAAGCCTATCAGGAGCTTGTCCGTCGCCAGTGGCTTACGCGAAAACCCGGCAGTCGCTTGATCGTCAGGACACCAGCAAATCAAGACCAGCAACTGGATCCTGGGCTCGATGAACTTATCAACGAGACCATCCGGCGTGCCAGGAGCCTCGGCCACTCGCTTCAAACATTGCGCAACCGCGTGCGTGAACGACTCCTTGCAGAACCCGCGGACCACCTTCTCGTTGTAGAACGTGAAGCGGGCCTCCGCGAGATTATTCAGTGCGAGCTGGAAGAGGCCCTCGGTTGGCGAGTCGAGTGTTGTTCCACCATCGAACTGCTTCGAGAGCCCGGCCTCGCCATTGGCGCCCAGGTTCTGGCTCCAAGTCACATTGCAGGTGACCTTGGAGCCGTCATTCCTGCTCACCGCCCATGCTTTCCACTCCAATACTCCAGCGCTGCGGAGCAGCTCTCCGTGATCCGAGCGCTGGGTATGCCATCGACCATCGCTGTAGCCTCGGTCAGCGAAAGCCTCCTGAAGACTGCACGAAGCCTGCTAGCTCCTTCAATCGGACGCGAACACACCTACCAGGATCACCTGCTGACGGACCAGGAAGTAGACATGCGCGGCGCGGATCTAGTGTTCTGTGATTCGATCGCGCTATCCCTCGTGAGCTGCAAACGAAAGATGCGCTATCAACTAACCTCAGCCGATTGCATAAAAGAGATCTCAACAGTTTTGGCCCCTGACATTTAGCAAGGCGTGCTCAGCACGTTGAGCAGCACAGCGTGGGCATCAAGCAAAACCATTCTGATTCCCAAACCCTGTCAACCCCCTCCAACACCCCAAAACCCATAAAACCTGCATGAACAGTGGACAGAAATATTTTTAAAACCTGGCATAGTTACCCCCACCCACTCGCTACAATTTAACTAGACCCACAAAACCCCAAAGCGCTAACTCCGATCGTTGCTTTATTTTACCCGTAACCTGTTTATCTCCAGCCACTTACAAGCATTTTCAGGACTCAACCCCAAAAAGCACCCCTAACCCCAACGCCTGCAATTAGATACCCGTAACTGATTGCATTTGCCTCACTTACAAGCAACACCCTCTGCAACCCAATGAAAACAAGCCGCTTACAAAAAGGCATAAAAATGGGAACCTGGCACCTAACCCACTCCTTTTCAGCGGCTTACAGCCAAAACAGCCACAAGGGGGGAGGGGGGAGGGGGTATCCTGAACATCTGCACCCACAGAAGCCTCAAGTAGCATAAAAGGTGATGACCACCCACCTGCTCAACCAGCCACCCGCCGCTTTCAGCACCCCGCTCCTAGTAGTCTTCGCAGCCGACACCGCCACCGCCAAAGACGCCCCCGCAACCCCCACCCTCCTCACCACCGACGCCGCCATCCTCACCGCCGCCAACCCCTGGCTAACCTCCGGCGAGTTCAAAGCCACCCTCGGCGAAACCCTTCTCCTCGCCACACCCAGCGGTATCAAAGCCGAACGCCTCCTCATCATCGGCACCGGAAAATCCAACAAGCCGGGGTCCCCGGCTGGCGTTCTTGGCCCGCTGGGGTGGAAGCTCACCCAGCACG
>JBAVDD010000379.1:0-10870 GCA_049587035.1 Acidobacteriaceae bacterium
CTCCAGCACCACCCCCGGCATCTACGGTGCGCAGTCCATCACCAACGCCCTCGCCAGCCTCCTGCACTCCCTCGGCGGCCGCATCGTGCTCAGCGCGGAGGTCACCGACCTCCGCGAGCTGCCACCCGCCGACGCCACACTCTTCGACACCAGCGTCGACGCCATCGCCCGCATCGCCAGCTCCGCGCTCTCACCCTCCTACATCCAGCAGCTCCACCGCTTCCAGCGCGGCCCCGGCATCTTCAAAATCGACTACGCCCTCACCCAACCCATCCCCTGGCGCTCACCCGACTGTCTCCGCGCCGCCACCGTCCACCTCGGCAGCTCCCTCACTGAGATCGCCCACTCCGAGCACGACGCCTTCTACGGCCGTCTCAGCGACCACCCCTTCGTCCTCGTAGTCCAGCCCAGCCTCTTCGATCCCGCCCGTGCCCCAGAAGGCAAGCACACCGCCTGGGCCTACTGCCACGTCCCCTCCGGCAGCATCGTCGACCGCACCGAGGCCATCGAAGCTCAAATCACCCGCTACGCCCCCGACTTCCGCGACTGCATCCTCGCCCGCCGCGCCAGCAACGCCGAAGCCCTCGCCACCTGGAACCCCAACCTCATCGCCGGCGACATCTCCGGCGGCGCCATGACGCTCTCGCAACTCCTCATCCGCCCCACCTCCCGCGGCTATCGCACCAGCAACCCCAGCGTCTATCTCTGCAGCTCCTCCACGCCTCCCGGCGGCGGAGTCCATGGCATGTGCGGCCACCTGGCCGCTCTAGCCGCTTACCAGGATCACGGACCCGCGTAAACGCACGATTTCTCTATCTGTATAACGTTGTCATCTCGACCGGAGGCGCTTTTGCGCCGCAGTGGAGAGACCTGCAGCTCTGTCCGCCCTGCCTCAACGGCATCAGGAAAGCCACTTCCCCCGTTGACGTCCGCCTCACCGCAAGCAACAATCGTTCCACCCAACTCTTCGCATCAGGAAAGGTAGCCCCTTGTCCGAATCGACGCCCGAGCCAACGTCCGAGCCCACACCCGAACTCTCCCACGAACCGGTGTCTGATCCCTCGTACATCCCCGCTCCTCCATCAGCCATGCCCATCACCGCCGAGCCCCGGCGCTGGTCCTTCGCCACCCGCCTCGGCTTCCGTTTCGCCTTCTGCTACCTCATGATTTACGCCCTCGGTTGCGGCAACGCAACGCTCTGGGAGGTCATCCCCTTCCACATCGGCGAGTACCTCAACAACTGGACCGCGTGGCCCTTCTTCCACGCCGCGCAATGGCTCGGCCAGCACCTCTTCCATCTCACTGGCGTCGGCGCCAAACTCCACGGCACCGGCTCCGGCGACACCATCCTCGACTGGATCGCCGTCGCCATCATGCTCGCCATAGCCATCCTCCTCACCATCATCTGGACGGCACTCGCCGAACTCCGCACCCCCACCCGCCGCACCCTCGCCTACCCGCGCCTCTTCTTCTGGTTCCGCCTCACCATCCGTCTCACCCTCGGCGTAGCCATGCTGAACTACGGCCTCGCCAAGCTCTTCCCCTTCCAGATGTCCCCGCCCTCCCTCGCCGTCCTCAATGAGCCCCTTGGCAACACCTCGCCCATGACCATGCTCTGGACCCTCATCGGTCTCAACCCGGTCTACGAAATAATCTGTGGCGCCGCCGAAGTAACCGCCGGCCTCCTCATCCTCTTCCGCCGCACCGGCCTCCTCGGCGAACTCCTCACTGCCTTCCTCACCACCAACATCGTTCTCTACAACTTCTGCTACGACGTCCCCGTCAAGCTCTACGCCGCAAACCTCCTCCTCCTGTCCATCGCGCTCATCGTTCCCGACATGCCCGGCCTCTTCAACTTCTTCTTCCTCCACCGCCCCTGCAAGCCCATCGACGGCTGGGTCAAGCCAGCTCGCCGCTACGGCCTTCGCATCGAAACCATCTGCGTCATCGTCGTTCTTCTGCTCGCCACCCTGCCCAACTTCATCGGCGAGGCCAAAGGCTACTCCCAGCAGCTAGCCTCCGAGCGCAACCCACCTCCACGCACCGGCCAATGGCATCTCACCTCCGCCACCAAACCCTTCCTCACCGGCGATGGCGTCCCCTTATCCGACATCTTCTTCGACCCCAGCGGCCGCACCATGTTCCGCTCCACCGACGGCGTCCTGTGGCGCGGAGGAGTCGATCTCGACAAGAAAAAACACACCCTCCAACTTTTCTGCCTCGGCCACGACGGCCCCCCGCCCCTATATGCCTTGACCCAACCCGATCCCACCCATTGGGTCCTAACCCCCACCGGCAAGGACGCCAAAAGCAACGGCACCCTAACCCTGGTCCGCGTCCCCCTCCCCACCCACTACCCACTAGAAGAACGCGGCTTCCACTGGGTCAACGAATGGGGCCTCGAACGCTAGCGAATGCGCTTCATCACAAACAACAAGGCCCGCGAGTATCACTCGCGGGCCTTGTTGTTTAATTCAGCTTTCCTCTCAGACTCTAAGCAGTGGGCGCCGCAGCCGCCGCAACAGGCGCTTCAACAACCGCCTTAGGCTTCGGAGCCGCAGGTGCCGGAGCCTCCGCCTTCTTCGTCGGAGCTAGGATCGCATGCAGCGTAGTGCCTTCCATGCGTGGCATAAACTCCACCGTCCCTGCATCGCCAATATCCATAATCAGGCGATTAATAATCTTGTACCCCAGGTCGCGATGCGCCATCTGCCGCCCCTTGAAGCGCAGGCTGGCCTTCACCTTGTCGCCATCCCCAAGAAACCGAACAGCCTGGTTCTTCTTCGTCTGGTAGTCATGCTCATCGACCGTAACCGAGAACTTGACCTCCTTGATGACGATCACCTTCTGCTTCTTGCGCGCAGCCCGGTCGCTCTTGTCCTTCTCGTAAAGGTACTTCCCGTAATCCTGAATCTTGCACACCGGCGGGGTGGCGTTCGGCGAGATCTCAACCAGATCCAGCGATCGCTCGCGGGCCATCTTCAGGGCCTCAAACGGAGCCATCACGCCCAGTTGCTCGCCGTTCTCGTCGATCACGCGAACTTCGCGCGCGCGGATTCGTTCGTTGGTGCGGATAAAGGATTTTGCGGAACGCTTATCTAGTGGTGGAATATTTAGCCTCCACGGCTCACACTCTCTGCGGCCATGTTTTCAGAAATTGGTTTCGATCTCCGCGCTAGGACGCCGGAAACCGGAGCACTCGGAGTATAGCATTCACATAATCGGAGCCTCGATGCACGCACGCGGCGCGCACGCACTCCGGTCTACTCCGTCTGATGCAAAACAAGACTCTCGGAATCAATAGTTTATCCCAACTCATCACAGGTCTGCACGCAAACTTCAGGGGTTTTCCTCCCACAGACGCCGCGCAAATCATTTCACCCCTGTGCTTTAGAGGCGATCCACCGCATCCACAAGATGCTATCCGCCCGCCTCAACCATCCAGCCCCCCAAACACCGGCCAAACTTCCCGCCAGTTAGACTCGAAGAACCAGGCAACACCATGACCACACTGCACATCCTCGGGACGCTCATCGCCATCGCCGCCATCTTCGGCTGGATCAGCTCCCGCTGGCTAAAACTCCCTCTCACCGTCGGCTGCGTCCTCCTCACCGTCGTCGCCTCCCTCTTCCTCGAAGCCATCAGCGCCCGCGCCCCCGTCCTGCACAGCTTTGCCATCCATCTCGTCCAGCAGATCGACTTCGAATCCCTCATCCTGCACGGCATGCTGCCCATGCTGCTCTTCGCCGGAGCCTTCCTCCTGGACCTCGAGTACGTCGTCCAGGAACGTCTCATCATCGCCCTGCTCTCCGTCATCGGAACCCTGCTCTCCACCGGAGCCGTAGCCGGCCTCATGTGGCTCGCGCTCACCGCCCTGGGCATGCATCCCCAATGGTTAGCCTGCTTCTTCTTCGGCGCTCTCATCTCGCCCACCGACCCCATCGCCGTCCTCGAAATGCTCAAGCGCGTCGGCGCACCCAAGCACCTACAGGCCCAACTCGCCGGCGAGTCCCTCTTCAACGACGGCATCGGCGCCGTCATCTTCCTCACCCTCCTCTCCGCCTCCCGTGGCGTACAGCCCACAGCTCTCCACATCGGCTGGATTCTCATCTTGGAAATCGGCGGCGGCATCCTCCTCGGCATACTCGGCGCAATCGTCACCTCCTACCTCATGCGTCTCGTTCCGTCCTATCAGGTGGAGATCCTCCTCACCCTAACCCTCGCCCTCGGCGGCTACGCCCTCGCCGAAGTCCTCCACCTCTCCGCCCCGCTCGAAGCCGTCGTCGCCGGCATCGCTCTCCGCCAGCTCAATCGCAAACACGCCCGCCACGCCATCGCCCACGAAAGCATCGACCGCTTCTGGGAGGTCATCGACGAGCTCCAGAACGCCCTCCTCTTCGTCCTCCTCGGTCTGGAAGTCCTCTCCATCAGCTTCGATCGCCATGAATTCGCCTCCGGCCTCGTCGCCATCCTCGTCGTTCTCGCCGTCCGCGTAGGCGTCGTCGCTCTGGTCCTGAGAACCATCCAGGCCCTCCGCCAGCAACACCGCAGCTCCATCGCCGCCCTCAGCTGGGGTGGTCTGCGCGGCGGCCTCGGCCTCGCCCTGGCCTTCGCCGTTCCCGTCACCGATGCCAACCGATGGATCCTCCCCACCACCTACATCGTCGTAGTCTTCTCCATCGTCGTGCAGGGTTGGTCCATGGATCTCTTCCTGCGCAAAGTGCGCGACCACGCCGCAAATTCCGTCCTCGTCGAACCCTGATCCATCTTTCATCTCCTTTGCCGGTGACGCCCCTTGCACCACCAGCGACAAGCTGCGACCATAACAACGTTGGGCCATAGCTCATACATCTGTCCGCGCAAACCGCACATCAAACGGTGTTGCCTGCATCCCTCAGATGAAGCTCAGGAGATACTCCCTTGGCGAAGCGCCGCGTTCTACTTGTCGATGATGAAGTTTCTGTTCTGCTGACCATGAAAGCCGTTCTCGAGATCAGCGGGTTTGATGTCGATACTGCCGCCAGCGCGCGCGAAGCTCGCTCCCGAATCAAGCTCCGCGAGTACCAGATGGTCATCACCGATATGCGCATGGAAAGCGATGCCGCCGGCCGCGACGTCATTCAGGCCGCCCGCACTGCGCCCTATCACCCCGCCGTCGCTCTGCTCACCGCTTTCCCAGACGACGACTGGGCCGACATCGGCGCCGACAAGATGCTCGTCAAGCCCATGCAGACCGCCATCCTCATCCGCCAGATCGAAAAGATGATGGACACCCACGCCGCCAAACTCCAGCGCCTCGCCAACAGCGCCGCCGCTACCTCCACCAACGCCGCAGCGCCCAGGCGCGCCGCCGTCCCCGCAAAGAAGAAATCGGCCGCCAAGCGTCTAGCCAGCAAGAAAATCCCAGCCAAGACCCCAGTCGCGCGAAAAAAAGTCGCAACCAAAAAACGCAAGCGCTAAGGCGGCACCGCTAAAATTCCACCACCATCATCTCGACCGAAGCAGGACATCGTCCTGCGCAGTGGAGAGACCGTAGCTCTGCCTGCCGCACCTCATCCAAACACCGGATAGCGCACGCCAGTAAGCTCCTCTGACACCGTCCACAACCGTTCGCCCATCACCACATCCAACGCCTGCGGCTTCGGCTGCACCACCACCGGCGCCCCCTTCAGCTCCATAAACCCATCCGGCCCAATGTACTCGCCCCCATGGACCTCCAACGACGTCGCACCATACAACGTCGGCAGCGCGCCCGCATCGTCCTTCTGCATCATTACTGGCGCCAGCACCTTCACCGCAAAAGCCTTCAGCGTATTCTCCCCGGGCCCATTGGCAAAGATATTCGTAATTGAAACCCCCGGATGCACCGCCAAGCTCAGTAGCCCGCTCTGCGCCGCCCGCGCGCGTCTATCCAGCTCCTTCGCAAACAAAATATTCGCCAGCTTCGACGCGCCATAAGCCTTCCACGGCTCATAGCTCCGCTCGCTCTGCAAATTGTCGAACTCGATCTTCCCCTCGCGGTGCGCCAGCGACGCCACCGTCACCACCCGCGGAGCAGGCGCAGCCAGCAGCTGCGGCATCAACAGCCCCGTTAGTGCAAAGTGCCCCAGGTGATTGGTTCCAAACTGCCGCTCAAACCCATCCGGCGTCAGCTCCCGCGTTGGCAGAGCCATCACGCCCGCATTGTTGATCAGCAGATCCAGCGCAACCCCCCTCGCCGCAAAACCCGCCGCAAACGCCCGTATCGACGCCAGCGAAGCCATATCCAACGCCACCACCTCAGCGCTTGCGCCCGGCGCTTCGCGCAGCAGCCGCTCCAGCGCCCCCTGCCCCTTCGACGCACTGCGGCAACCCAGCAACACATGCGCCCCATGCCGCGCCAGCTCCATCGCCGCCTGATATCCGATGCCGCTATTAGCGCCCGTCACCAGCGCCGTCTTCCCTGCCTGCGACGGCATCTGCCCCGCTGTCCACTTGCTCAATCCCATTCCGCAACCCTCCATACCCGCCGGCGCCGCCAGCATCCCCGATGCTACCAGCCTTCGCTTCACCCCACGGCCCCGCTTGTTCCGTGCCATCAAACCACTTGCAGAGCAGGCCCCTATACCAATTTCGAGTGCTGGTAAACCATGTTGTATACCTTTACAATCAAAAAGACGTAGCCTCAGGTGTAGTATTTGGATTGCTTAGCCCTTTCGTGGGCCAAGGGCGATATCGTTAAATTATTGGGAAGGGTTCACTGATGAAACTTAGTGCACGAATGACCGCAGGTGCAGCGCTGCTATTGGTTTTAGCAAGCACAGTGGGATGTACCAAACTCAAGGCGCGCGACCAGCTCGTCAAGGGCATCCAGGCCTTCAAAGCTGGCAAATACGAGGACGCTGTCGACTACTTCCAGAAGTCCGTCGCCCTTGACCCTACCAGCGCTGAGAGCCACCTGTACCTCGCCACAGCCTACAGCTACCAGGTAGTTCCGGATCTCACGACGCCGGAGAACCTGGCCATCGCCCAGAAGGCCCTCAACGGCTTCAATACCGTCCTTGCCCAGAATCCCAACGACCTCGATGCCCTCCGCCAGGTGGCCTCCATCGATCGCAATATTCACAAGTATGACGAGGCGAAGGCCGACGAGTTGAAGATCATCCAGCTCGATCCTCAGGACTCTGAAGCCAACTACACCATCGGCGTCATCGACTGGACTCAGGCCTACAAGAACGCCACCACCATCCTCGGCGCCGCTGGCCTCCAGGACGACGGCGAAGGCAACGTCAAGAAGTCCAAGCCCGTCTGCGAGAAACTCGTTGCAGCCAACACGGATCTTGTCAACGACGCTCTCAAGTACCTGCAACAGGCAGTCAATATCAATCCCAACTACGACGACGCCATGAGCTACCTTAACCTCACCTATCGCCGCAAGGCCGATCTCGAGTGTGGCGACGATGCCGCACGCAAGGCTGACCTCGCGCAGGCTGATGGTTGGGTCCAGCGCGCCATGGGAGCCCGCAAGGCCAACGAAGTCGCCAAGGAAAAGCTCGCGGAGCACGGCGGCGTTGCCACGCATTAATCCTTTCACCTAACAGCCCTCTGTCCCACAGCAAGGCCTCCCGCCCGGGAGGCCTTGCTCTTTCCTGACCAAACCCTCCCCGTCCTTTCACAGAATGGGACTCTGCTGGCCCCGGCGTCATCGTCAACGCCTACGTCTCCCAGTCCAACAAAGGCGATAAGCTCGCCGTCGTTGGTGTCTCCGATCGCGCCTGGGCCCTCTTCAACTCCACCTGCGTCGATCAGTTCTTCCCCCGCTTCCCCTGGCTGGAAGCCGCCAAGAAGAGCCTGTAGCCGCCACGCCCCCTCCCTGCCCTCTCAAGGTCCGTACAGACCCACCCCAGCCGCCCTACGCCCTCGCTAAGGCCACTCTCTCTACAGGCAAACTCTGCGGCCAACCTGGCTACAGTCAACCACGCTACAGCCCCAGGGAAGCCAGTGCCCCCTCCCAGTCCTAACGTCTCACGAGTTCCCGCCCCACCACGCCAGGCAGCAACCTCCCAACTTTCTTCAGGAGTCGCCCTCCCACCCTCTCAAACGCCAAAAGCGCCCCACCCTGCTGCAGCAATCTGCCGCAAGGATGGAGCGCCTTGTCTGAATCTGATACCCGACGTTACCGCCAGGCTGCGTTCTTAGCTTCCGTTCTCGACACCCGGCGTAATGATCGCGATGTTCGTCACGTCCGCCGCCTTGCCAAAGCCTACTGCCTCAGCCACGGCGCCGAAGTTCAGATCGCGGTCACCCTTGATGAACATGATCTTCTCGTTCCGCGTCTCGTAGATCTTCGTCAGCTCCGAGGCCATCTGGTCCGCCGGGAACGTCTGGTCGTTGATCTTGTACGTCGGCACAGCGCCAGTATTCAGCACCGAAACCACGATGACCTTGGTATCGGTCTGGGGCGTGTTCTTATCCTTTGGCGGCTGCGGCACCACTGTGTCCAGGCCCTTCGGTGTCACCGGCTGGATGACCATGAAGATGATCAGAAGCACCAAGAGACCGTCGATCAACGGCGTAACGTTCATGTCCGATACTGCACCACCTGTTGAACCACCACCCATTGCCATAGTGAGACTCCTTTATTTCCTTACTGCGAATGTGTAGCGCTCATTGCAACAGCGCGTACAGAAGATTGCGCGAGCAATCCTTTTACTGCAATGCAGTCTTGTCCGTCATCAGGTTCAACGTGTTGACCTGGGCAGCGCGGAGAGCATCAATCGCATCTTCCACCTTGCCAAAGTTGGCACGCTCATCTGCGCGCAGATAAACAGATTTGTCGTCTCCAGGATTGGTCTTCAGCGCCTCGAGGGCCTGTACCTTGCTCGTCACCTCGGCGGTTGTCTGGGCCTTGTCGCCACGCACAAACATTGACCCGTCGCGTGTAACCGCGACCGTAATCGCGTCTTCCTTGGTGGCATTTTCCATGATCACCGCGGCATTGACCTTGGGTAGAGTCACCGTGATCTTGTCTCCCAGCATGGGGGTGATGACCATGAAGATGATCAACAGCACGAGCATCACGTCCACCATCGGTGTCACGTTGATGTTCGAGTTGACCTTCTTGCCCTCGTTCCGCTTTGCAATCGACATAAAAGTGGACTCCGTTCGGGTCGTGGCCGCCGTCTCCAGCGTCCTGCCCTGATTGTTATTGCGAGAGCTTGAGTGCCCGGACGCCGTTCGCTTCGGCGTCCGGGACATCTCCAGCGTGATTCCCGCAAGGTCGTGCTGATTACTTCAAATCAGACTGCTACGCGCCGGCCCCACATAGGACCAGCCGGCAGCGGTTAGCGGTGCGACTGCTTGATGAAATAGTCCACCAGCTCTGACGAGCTGTTGTCCATCTCCACGTCGAACGACTCAACCTTGCCCGTGAAATAGTTGAACGTCATAACCGCCGGGATGGCTACCAGCAGACCAAACGCCGTCGTCACCAGGGCTTCCGAAATACCGCCGGCAACAGCCGCCAGGCCCTGGCTCTTGGTGGTCGCGATCGCCTTGAAGGCGTTAAGAATACCTACAACCGTTCCGAACAGCCCGATGAACGGCGCCGTCGAACCAATCGTTGCCAGACCGCCAAGACCCTTCTTCAGCTTGGCATGAACGATCGCTTCCGAGCGCTCAAGCGCGCGCTTGGAGCTCTCAATCTGCTCTTCCGAGATCGCGCCGCCCGAACCGAACGAACGGAACTCCGTCAGGCCAGCCGTCACAACCTCAGCAAGGTGCGACTTCTTGGAACGATCGGCGACCTTGATCGCCTCGTCCAAACGCCCTTCCTTCAGCGCGCCTGCCACCTTCGGAGCAAACTCGCGCGACTGCTTGCGAGCAGCCGAGAAGTAAAGTGCACGGTCGATCATCACAGCCAGCGACCAGATGGACATGATGAACAGCAGGACTACGACGAGTTTGGCTGGCACGCCCATTTGGGCCCAAAGGGCCGCAGGACCGAAGCCGATTTCGGCAGGAGCGGCGTCTTGGAAGTACATGGCGAGTGCAACGTGTGCGTGAGCGAAGTTTGCGAGATGAACGAGAATCACGAAGTCTTTCCTCCTGGTGGATGGACGTACATTGATCTGGTACTACCGATACTGCTTGAACCTTGGTTTGGATCGAGCCCTGCAGCTCGATCGGGCTAGCTTACGGATATGAACAGGAGGCTTAGCCTGTTCTCGCCGAGGTTGTCGTCGAGATTATTACCATATCGCAGGTTGAGCCTCGTGGCGCGCTGTTGACGAAGCGGTTAATAATCAACCGAGGTCCGCGCCACGCGGCTTCCTGCACACTAATCTCCACCATTGAGTGCGAAATTCACCGTGATGGTAGTGTCCACCTCGGTCGGTTCGCCATTCAGCAGGTACGGCCTGTACCGCCACTGCTTCACTGCCTCAAGTGCGTAGTTGTTGAACATTGGATTGGTGCTGCTTGAGACCGCCAGGTTCGCCACGTTGCCGGATTTGGAGATGATGGCGTGCAACACCACCGTTCCGCTCATGTGGGCGATCTTCGCGATCGGGGGATATTGTGGCTCGACAAATGCAATGCGCATGCCGGAAATTACGCCACCCGAAATACGCGCTGGACCCGTCGGCTTCGGCGGTTCCACGTGAATTGCCGGCCCATGTGCGCCCATCATCCCGCCGAACACGCCTCCCGGAGCTCCACCCATGCCGCTCATGCCGGCAACGCCCGCCCCGGCCGGTGGTGGCGGCGCGTCTTCCTTGACCATCTTGATGTCCTTAGGAATCTTCGTCGGCGCGTGCAGCCCGTTGTCCACCTCGACGACATGCGGAATCACCTTCATCGGCGGTGGTGGTGGTGGCGGTGGTGGTGGTGG
>JBAVDD010000380.1:0-14526 GCA_049587035.1 Acidobacteriaceae bacterium
ACCCTCGGCCGCGCGGGCTTCGCCGACGATGGCGCGGACACGCACATCCGCATGGATGCCGACGCCGCCAGTCTTTCCGGCGGCTGGCGCAAGCGCCTCGCCATCGCCGAAGCCATGGTCACGCAGCCCGATGTGCTGCTGCTCGACGAGCCTACCAACCATCTCGATCTCGAAGGCATCGAGTGGCTCGAAGGCCTGTTGCGCACCTCGCGGTTTGCATGCGTGGTGGTCTCGCACGATCGCTATTTCCTCGAGAACGTTGCCAGCGAGGTGGTGGAGCTGAGCCGCGTCTACGCCGAAGGCGCGCTGCGTGTGCGCGGAACTTACTCGAAGTTTCTGGAGGGCCGTGAGCTGTACCTCGAAGCGCAGAGCAAGATGCAGGAGGGCCTGCGCAATCGCGTGAAGACCGAGATCGAGTGGCTGCGGCGAGGCCCCAAGGCGCGCGCCACCAAGGCCAAGGCTCGCATCGACAACGCGCACGAACTCATCGGCAAGCTCGCCGAGGTGGACGCTCGCACCCGCACCGCAACAGCAGGCATCGAGTTCTCCGCCACAGATCGCCAGACCAAGCGCTTGATTGAGTTCGAAGACGTAAGCATCGCACTAGGTGGTCGGGAGATCGTTGGGGGCGTGAGCTTTGGCGTAACCAACGGCATGCGGCTCGGCCTGGTTGGCCCTAACGGCAGCGGCAAGACGACCATCCTGCGCGCCATCGCTGGCGAGATTCCCGTGAGCAAAGGCGTGGTGAAGCGCGCCAACACGCTGCGCATCGTCTACTTCTCGCAGATGCGCGAGCTCGATGGGTCCCTCACACTGCGGCGAGCACTAGCTCCCGACTCCGATGCTGTCATCTATCAGGACCGCGTCGTACACGTGGCCAGCTACGCCGCGAAGTTCCTCTTCACCGGCGAGCAGCTGAACCAGCCTGTGGACAGGCTCAGCGGCGGCGAGCGCGGACGCGTGCTCATCGCGCGGCTCATGCTTCAACCGGCAGATGTCCTCATGCTCGACGAGCCCACCAACGACCTCGACATACCAACGCTCGAGATCCTCGAAGAGTCGTTGCTCGAGTTTAAAGGTGCGCTCGTAATGGTCACGCACGACCGCTACCTTCTCGATCGCGTATCCAACACCGTGCTCGGGCTGGACGGCCACGGCCACGCCCGCATCTTCGCAGACTACATGCAGTGGGAGGAGTGGCGAGGCAGCGAACTGGGCTACGCAGCCAATCAGCAGGCCGCGGCCAACAGCGCACAAAAGGCAACAGCGGCGGCCACTTCCGCGACGTCGACGAGCGGCAAAAAGAAGCTCTCCTACCTGGAGCAGCGCGAGTACGATAGCATCGAAGCCCGCGTAGATCAGGCCGACGCCCGTCTCGCCGCAGCGCACGACAAGCTGGAAGATTCCGCTGTAGTCACCGACCCTGCCGCCTTAACAGCGGCCCTTGCCGAGATGGACGTCGCCCAGGCAGAGCACGACGCGGTCTATCAGCGCTGGGCCGAGCTCAGCGAGAAGGTCGGGTAGCTGGCAGCAGAATGCCGGCCTGTACGTCACTCGGCGTCGGTCACCTTTCCGTCTACCAGCACGACCTTCAGGTTTTTATAGGCCAGGATCGTCTTCGGACCAAGATCGACGATTTTATCCGGCTGACCAAAGGCAGTCTCAACGTCTGCCAGGCTCTCGCCGAGTTGCACCTGCGGAACGGGAACTGGTGCGCCCTCAGGGGAAAAGATCGGATTGCTAAGCTTTTGAACATCGGCAGCGGTTAGCGATTCAGGCACCACGTTGTTTAATGGGAATTTAACCAGCATGCGGAAGCGCGACTGAACAGAGCCTCCATTTGCCTCCACCACGTGTGTCTCCAACGACACAAGACGGAACACGGTTGCGTCGCCTTTCAACTCAATCCCCACCACATAAAAACGCTCGCCTGGCTGAACCTGTCGCGTGTCCCCGGTCGCACCAAACGCTCCCTTGAAGCCCTTCGCAGAGGGCAACGCCTGCCCATCCTTGATGGTTGTCGTTGGTGTGACGTGGTCGGCGATCGCGCGTGCCAGCAGACCGTCTACATGGACGATGTATACCGTGCCCGGGTGTGTCACCCGCGAGCTCCCGCCAAATCCCATCTTGGTCAGGTTGTAACTGGTATCCAGTGTCTTCAGAAGGGGATCTGCTGGGCTTTGCGCCGACAAGGGCGCGCTGACGGCAATCAAAAGCACAGACGCGGCAAGGATCGTAATGCTTCGGGCATTCATGGAACCTCCAAATCTGCACGCCCACTCCCATAGGGATGGGGTCGCACGATGGGCTGCACAGGCCGAACACCTAGCGGGCAGAGCTGCGCAGCAAGACTTCGCCATTCTTCATGACGAACTCAGGGTGTAATAAGTTGCTGATATCTTTCAGGGGGTTCCCTGGCACAGCGATCACGTCGGCGTAGAAGCCGGGCTTTAGCTGCCCGATTTCGTCGGGCCAGTGCAACAAGCGTGCCCCGTTGATGAGGTCGGAGCGCAGCACGTCAGCCGGCGACATGCCGTACTTCACCATCAACTCGAACTCCCGAGCTTGTGTCCCATGCTGGAACGGACCCACGTCCGACCCAACGACGAAGGGCACGCCTGCAGCCATCTGCTTCTTGAACTGCGCTGCGTGATACTCCAGCTCCCGGCGATAGACGGAACCGTCTCCGTGCTGCGGATGGTCGGCGAAGTACTCCATGACGACAAAGGTGGGCACGGCATAGATCTGCTTCTCGTGCATCAACTTCATGGTTTCGGGCGAGAGATGATAGGCGTGATCGATGCTTGCCACGCCAGCTTCCGCGGCATACAGGGCTCCCGGCTCACCCGTGCAGTGCACACCCACAAACGATCCCGTACGGTTCGCCTCCGCAACGGCCGCAGCCAGTTGTGCCTCGGTGAACTGGTAGGGCGTGGTGAAGGTGTCGCCGTCCAGGTGATCGCGCCCGGTCTCGTACATTTTGGTGAAGTCGGCGCCCTCCTTGCGCTGCTCGCGCATCACCTCAACAATCTGGTCGGCTGTGTTAGCGTAGTCCGCGTTGGAGAGCACGTGCTGCGCGGGGTTGAATCCAATTGCATCCTCGTGGCCGCCGAGGATGTCGATCGCGTTGCAGGACACCCGCATGCGCGGCCCGGGGATCAGCCCGCTGTTGATCGCATTGCGCACGGCGACGTCGGCGCACTTGGCGCCCTCGGTCCCCATGTCGCGCTCGGCCGTAAAGCCGGCCATTACATCGGCTTTGGCAGCGGCAGCCGCCTGCAGCGTGCGCTGCGGAACCGACTCGTCTACCGTCTGCATTCCCTCGTTACCGGGGTGCAGGAAGAGGTGCGTGTGGGCGTCGATGAGCCCGGGCATCAGCGTGGTATCGCCCAGGTCGATCACCACGGCGCCGTCAGGGTGGGCCACATGCTCGCCTGCCTCGACGATGCGTTCGCCCTTCACCAGGACCTCTCCTGGTGAGAGCACCTTGCCTGCGGCTACATCGAGAATGCGAGCCGCGTGAAGGAATGTGATGTGAGTTTCGGGCTGCTGCGCCGTAATGGCGACCGCGCAGCCTGCGAGGGCGACGGCGAGAAGTGGAAGTCTCATGGTGCAAGAAGAATACTGCAAACCAGCGCGAACGTCAGGTGGCTTGCAGCCAGCGGGCAGCTTACTTCGGCGGCCACTGCTCATCGGCCGAAGGGCCATAGAGTCCGGGCACGGGAATATCATTGAGTCTCAGATAGACGCCCAACTGTGCCGTGTGATGCACCAGGTGATTGAAGAAGATCAGCCGGTACGTCTTGGACCGCGACATGTTCGAGATCATCTGCTCGCCAAAGGAGAAGGGCCACTGCTTACCGAGATGCTCGTCGCTGGCCGCGGCAAGCGAAGCTTTGCACTTGGCTCCACAATCGTCCAGCCGCGCCAGGCACAGCTCCTTCGATTCAAAGACCAGCGATGCATGCTCCCGCTTGGAGTTGGCCATGTCCATGCCTTCATCTTCCAGGACGTAGTAGCCAAACAGCGGTAGCGTAGCGCAATGCATCGCCAGCTTTCCCAGCGGCATGGACTTGGCATGCGGTACCCAGAGGGGCTTGTCCTCGGGTATGCGCTCCAACGTACGACGTGTGTTTGATATTTCAGCATCGAAATCCTCTAGAAGAACTTCAGCGATTCTCATGCTCAACCTCCTGAACGGTCAGTGATCTAAATTCCGGTGGTATTGAACCCACAATCGACAAACATGACCTCGCCCGTAATGCCGCTGGCAAGGTCGCTGGTAAGGAAGAGCGCTGCTTTGCCAACCTCCGCCTGCTCAATGTTCCGATGCAGCGGAGCCCGCTCATTGGTCTTATCCAGCATGGTCTGCAGGTCGCCGATGCCGCGTGCAGCCAGCGTCTTGATCGCGCCCGCTGAGATCGCATTCACGCGGATATTCTTACCGCCGAGCGTGGCCGCGAGATAACGCACCGTCGCTTCCAGCCCTGCCTTCGCCACTCCCATCACGTTGTAGTTGGGGAAGGTCTTCTCGCTGCCATAATGCGTGAGCGTAAGGATCGATCCACCCTCGGTCATCAGCGGCGTTGCCGCGCGCGCCACAGCAATCAACGAATAGACGCTGATGTCGAGCGCCATCGCGAAGTCTTCACGCTTGGTCAGCAGAAAGTCATTCTTCATCGCATCCGCGGGGGCAAAGGCCACCGAATGCACCAGTGTGTGGATCACTGGGAACGATACGGCAACCTGTCCAAACGCTGCTTCGATCTCCTCATCCTTGGTCACATCCATCTGGATGGCTTTCGCGCGCCCCGTCTGGCCGAGTGACTCGATCAGGTCCTCGGCTTCTTTCTTCAGCCGTTCGCTCTGGTAGCAAAGCACGAGCGTGGCGCCCGCGCCTGCAAGCTTTTCGGCGATGGCGTAAGCGATACTGCGCTTGTTAGCCACGCCAAGGATAACGGCAACTTTGCCCTTCATATCGATCATGCGGATAACTCCTGGAACTGCTTGCAAATCTCAGATCTAACGAGCCGACGCTAAGGATAGCAGTTCGACGTGAACTCCTGCTGCGGAAGATGGCTCACCCGTGGACCAGCCAATCGAACTGCTCCTCCGAGAGCGGAACCACGGACAGCCGGAACTGCCGGAACATCACCGAGCCCAGAAATACACCAGCCTCGCGAATCTCCGTCAGAGGTTTCTCGCGCTTCAAGCGCTTACCCGCCTTCAGCTTTACGATGGGGATTCTCGGATCATCCGGATCGGCGGTCACCGAGACCACCTTCGCCGTTCCGACCGCAGCCTTCCCAACGTTCGAGTGGTAAATTACGCACTGCTCGCCCGGCTTCATGTTTCGCAGCGTGATCAGCGCCTGGGGGTTCTTAATGCCGTCCCACACCGTTTCGCCGTTCTGCAGCAGGTCGTCGTAGGAATACTTGTCTGGTTCAGTCTTCAGAAGATAATGCATAGTTCCCACCAGTTTAGCTGCCACCAGCCTAGCCGCCAAGATCGAGAGGATGCACCCGCCCAATCGGCTGGCGCAGGAATAGGCTTCCGAGGCGCTGAAACTTTTCCACCGAATCTGTCGCAAAGCACTCAAACCGCGGCGTAGCTGTGCCCGCCATCCTGGTTGTGCCAAGCGCCATACCCGCAGCCTCGGCCGTTGCCTCTGCCGAATCAATCACCACCGCATCCGAACCCAGCTCCCGCAGCATCTTCTCGATCTCTCCCGCAATAAGCGGATAGTGCGTGCACCCCAGCAGAACAGCCTGGGGTTTGCACTGCGTCAGCGCGTCGGAGAGATAAATCCGCAGCACATCGCGGGTTACAGCGTGGTCGGTCCATCCTTCCTCCACCAGCGGAACCAGCAGCGGACACGCCACCTCGGTCGCGCGCAGACCGATGGCCGCGCACGCGTCGTGATAAGCATGTGACTGCACCGTCGCTGCCGTCGCCAGCACCAGCACTTCGCCCTCACCGGCGAGTCTCTGCTTTGCCGCGCGCGCGCCTGGCTCGATGACGCCCATCACCGGGACACTCACCGCGCGGCGAATGTCTTCGAGTGCAAGAGCAGTTGCAGTATTGCAGGCGATCACCAGATACTCGCAACCGCGTTGCTCAAGAAACTGCGCGCTCTCCACCGCGTAGCGCGCAATCGTCGCCTGCGACTTCGCTCCATACGGCAGCCGTGCCGTGTCGCCTACGTAGATGTAGTTCGCCGAAGGCGCACGCTGCAGCAAGGCGCGCAAGACAGTTAGCCCACCAAACCCGGAGTCGAAGACCCCCACCACCGGGCCAGGTGAGTTAGTGGAAATGCTCGAAGAGTTCATTGAATCGATTGTCCCGCGTTTATGACATTTCCGCTCGTCGTGGTATCGCGTGCCGGATACGTGCGCAGCAGATCGGCGTGCCCCGCCAACGTCTCGCGCGCCTGCCCATCCACCAGGAAACGCACTTGCTCGATCTGGGGAAGATTTGCATGAAGCGTCCCGAGAATGGAGCGCAGTGTCAGAGATTCGACCTCTACCCCCGACGGATGCTGGTTCACAAACGTGCTGTGCAGATCGATCACCGCGAGTTCTCCGCCCGGCTCCTTCGGCTGCAGTGTGTCGCCGGGATCCGGAGCCACGGGCACGGTCGGCCGGAATCCAGCCGTGTTGGTCGTGGGGGAGGTCGCATCGGTGGTATATCCCACCACGGGCAGAGGAATCAGAAAGACCTCGGACACGGCGGAACCCGGTGGCAGCGGGTGCGGCGAGCCGGGAAGCGCATACTCGGCGATCAGGTGCTCGATCAACGCTCGCGCTCGAGCATTTGCCTCCTGAGGCAGCGCAATCTGCCGCGTCTCCGCGGTGATGCTTCCATCGTCGTCGTTTGCCAGGTCAAGCGTAACCGTCTCGGCCATCGCCGTGGGCGCGTCCAGCGGCGTCTGGTCGGAGGCCAGTGCCTCAACGCGCTGGCGCCCGCGCTGCCGCTCCATCGCCAACAGCACGCCCATGCCGACGATGCACACCACCAGGCACCAGAACACAATGCGTTGGTGACGCTGGATCATAGCTGCGCTCCCACGACGTGGCTACCCGCAACTGTTCCCACGTTCCCATGTGCAGATTCCGAAATCCTCATCGGCGGCTGCACCTGGTTCTGCCAGAACAGCAACGATCCAGCCAGCGACAACGCCACGCGCTGCTGGTAGTCCGTATCGTTGATGCTGTCCGCATCGTCACCGGACGGAGCCAGCTCCACCACCGACGCCGGGCATTGCAACGAATCCATTGGCCGCACCGAAGCGCTGCTCGTCACGAGCGCAATGCCCGACCGCGTCAACGCTGCGGCAAACTGTTTTTCGAGTTTCCGGCTCTCCGGCACCCATGCAGCCTGCGCGGTGAGCCATGGCGCCACCGGCAACGCGCCCGCGGTCGCGTCCAGTTCCGAGCTGTAGAGATGCACGCCGTTCCCGCTGCCCGTTGCATGCAGCAAGAGACATGCAGCCGCATGCGCATGGTTTGCAATGCCCGCGCGATCATCCAACGTTAGCGCCGTCCCTGCAGCCCCGGGCTGCGAGGGGCTGTCGGCATCGCGCGTCATCACCACCGTAAATCCGCGCGCCGTCAGCATCGAACGCAGCCGGAAAGCCAGTGCCAACGTCACATCTTTTTCCACCGTCGTATCGCTGATCTGCGACCCGCTATCCACCCCGCCGTGAGCTGCATCAATCACAATGACGCTGCGATTGATCGTGATCGGCAGCGGCGAAGGCAGGGAACCGGCCGCGGATTGCGCCGGCTTAGCCACTCGCGGCGCCACGCGCTCCGTCGGCCGCCGCGCCATCTGCGCGCCACCCATTAACGTCATGATGGCGAGGAGGCTGGTAGTCGCAGGTAATCGCAGAGCATTCAAGGAGTAGCCGGCCTTTGGAAAAGTAGAAGCATCGCGTCGATTGTATCGGTCGCGTCGGACGGTTGCGAATCCCCAAATCAATCTGTGGCGACCCAGCTGCTGTGACGACCCAGATGCTGCCCACCGCGCCACCCCAGCGCAAGCCCTTCCCCGCGATAGACTCATAATCATGCGGGTCTTTGGCATCGACTGCGGAACGGAGTTCACCGGCTACGGTGTCGTCGAGCTCGACAACACCCACCGCAACTCCAAGCTTCGCCCCCTCTGCGCTGGCGCCGTGCGCCTCAACAAGAAGGACCGTACTCCTGTCCGGCTGCTACAGGTCTACACCGAACTCTGCGAGCTCCTGCAACTCTGGCAACCCCAGGTAGTTGCCATCGAAGAGGTATTCTTCTCCGCCAACGCCAAGAGCGCGCTCAAGCTAGGCCAGGTGCGCGGCGTCGCCCTTCTCGCTGCAGCCACTTGCGGCCTCACCGTAGCCGAGTACGCTCCACTGACGATCAAAAGCTCCGTCGTCGGCTACGGCCTGGCAGCCAAGGAGCAGGTGCAGTTCATGGTCGCTCGCCTGCTCGATCTCGAAGAGGCCCCCAAACCCGCCGACGCGGCCGATGCCCTCGCCATCGCCATTTGCCACATTCATCACGCGCAAACCGCCGAACACATGCGCCGTTAGTTTGCCGCCTCGCCCTTCGCCGCTTCCAGCGCCCGGTATAGCCCCGCCATAGACTCCAGCGCCACAGCCTCAGACCGTGCCTGCTGCGGAATGCCAACCGGCCACGCAGCTGCAAGCGCCACAGCCGTATATCCGGCAGCGCGCAGGTTGTTCGCCAGCGTCTTGCGTTTCTGCGCAAAGCTCGCACGCAGAAATCGGTTGAATCCATCAAACGCCACGTCCAGCTCCCCAAAGCGCGGCGCAAACTCCAGTCGCAATACAGTCGAGTACACATCCGGCGGCGGCGAAAACGCTTGCGGCGGCAACGTAAACAGGTTTGTCACACTCGCATGCATCTGGGTTATCGCAGAGAGCGCCCCATACTCGCTCGATCCCGGTCCGGCTGCGATGCGCTCCGCCACCTCCCGCTGCATCATCACCACCGCTCGTCCCACCACGCCCTCGCGAGCGGCCGCAAACAGCAGCAGCAAAATATCCGACGTAATGTAATACGGCAGGTTCCCCACAACATCCAGCGACTCTGATCCCCCCAGCAACGTCTTCAGGTCCGTCACCAGGATGTCGGCGTGGTGAATGGTCACATGCGGTTGATTGCGGAAGCGGAACGTCAACTCCCGCGCCAGCGCCGGGTCAAACTCAATGCAGTGCAGCCGCTGGCATCGTGTGGCCAGCAACGCTGTAATCGCCCCATGCCCCGGTCCGATCTCCACCACCGTTCGCTGTTGCAGGTCTCCCAGCGCCTCGGCAATCCGCAAGCAGGCGTTTTCGTCCACAAGAAAGTTTTGGCCAAGCTTTGGTTTGCGATTCGATGACATCGTCAGATGGCCTTATCCCTGTGGGCGTTGCCGCGCTGAAACAGATAGTGCAGCGGTACGCCACACAAAATCACCAGCGCTCCGGCAATCGACTCCCGTGGCTCGCTGATAAAGCTGAACACCAGCAATACCAGTGCGGCAAGAATGAACAACGCGGGTACCACTGGATATCCGGTCACGCGGTACGGACGGTAGACGTCCGGCTCGCGCACTCGAAAGACAAAGACGGTCGCTGCCGTAAGCGCATAGAAGAGCCACTCCGAAAAGATCGCCAGCGAAAACAGTGCCTGGAACTTTCCAATCGCCAGGAGTAGCAGCGAACTCAGGATCGCTTGCAGCAAAAGGCTCACCCACGGCGTCTTGAAGCGCGGATGAATCTGCCCCAGCACGGAAGGAAACAGCCGGTCGCGAGCAGCCGCAAACGGCACGCGCGCGCCTGAGAGCGAACTTCCCACAAACGTCGCGCCAATACTCACCGCCATCCCAAACGCTACCAGACCCGCGCCGATGCTTCCTGCGACCAGTTGCAGCGCATCGGTAGCTGGCCGTTCGGATGCCGCAATCGCGGCCGACGGCATCACATACTGAATCGCAGCATTGGTCAGCATATAAAGCACTCCCACAATCGTCACGCCTCCAATCAGCGCGACCGGCAATGATCGCTGTGGTCGTATCACCTCGCCTGCCAGTTGCGATACATCCGACCAGCCATCGTAGGCCCAGAGCGCCGCGATCAGTGCGATCATAAAGCCCGCAAACCCTCCGCGCGCTCCATGAAAATCGGAGCTGAAGTTGTGCCAGTTTCCATACCGAGCGCTGGCAAAACAAAACCCTGCGATGACGACAATCATCACTACCTTCAGCCACGTCAGCAGCGTCTGCACCTGTGCGGAGTCGCGCGTACTCACAATGTTCATGCCTGTAATCAGCCATGTTGCAACGATCGCCATCACCTGGCTCCACAGCAGATGCGGTAAAGCAACGCGATCCAGAAACGCAAACATCGGAAAGGTTCCAAGGATGCGCATCAGTCCGGCGGCAATCGTAGCAATCGAAGCCGGCTTGGCAATCGTCGTCCATGTCCACGTATAAAGAAACGCTGTCAGCGGCCCGTAAGCGTCGTACAGGAACGCATACTCGCCGCCCACCCGCGGCCGCATCGCCGCAACCTCGGCATAACTCATCGCTCCAAACAGCGAGAGCAGCCCCCCTGCAACCCAAACCGCATACACCATCCGCGAGCTGCCCACCGCAGCCATCATCTCGCGCGGCACCAGGAAAATTCCCGAGCCAATAATGATGCCCACCACGATCGCCAGTGCGTTCGTCGCCGTCAGTACGCGCGGCAGTTCCTCGTGCGCTCGTCCCGGTACTGCATCGGATGCCATTGCAGGGAGACTATCAGAGCCTCACCCACCTCCGCCCGCGGAACCTAAAAGTAAAACCGCTCATCCCGCCAATGAAACACCGCCGACGGCCGCCGTCCCCGCAGCAGGTAGATGTTCTTATGCTCGAACGGCATCGAGTAAGGAGTGTTCATCACCCCCACAATGGTCACCGACGAATACTTCTGCGCGATCTCCGCCGGCGTATCTCCAATCACCGCAATCACCGTGTTTATATCGCACCCATGCGTACCCCACAGCCAATAGTTGTTCTGCCCGCTCAGCGCCGGCGGCAGATGCAACCCGTCCCGCCGCCCCAGAAAATCAATCGCTCCCGCCTCGCCATAGTTGCTCGCGAAGATGCAAACCGTCTTCTGCTCCTCCGGCGTCAGCGACTGATATGTTTTTGCGACGACATCAACCTCATGCTGCCATCCAAAGCGGTCGGCATAAAACTGCGGCAGGGGGCCGGTTGCAAATGTCTCCTGCTTGTCGCCGCGTAGATGCAGCGCTGTCGTATAACGCACCCACGTCGCAGGCCGCAGCACCGGCGAGCTCATCGGGAGAATGATCAAACTCGTGACCAACAGCACCGATTCGAGCACCGGAAAGCCCACAACCCGATCCTGTTGCACAGCGCGCCGCTCCGCAAACCGTCGCTCCCAAGCGATAGCACCCGCCGCAAAGAGCGCAGGATAAATCCCTTCAAGGTAGTAGTCCTTCGCATGCAGCGCGAACATCAGCGCATAAAACAGCATATACGTGACCCCAAGCCAGCGCCCATCGCGAATCGACTTGGCGCGCAGCAACGACACCACGCCCGTAACCCACAGCAACGCATTCACCGGCCCCATGACAGAAAACTGCGCCAGGAAAAACTTCACCGGTCCCAGCACAACGGTCTTATGGCCTATCTGGCCATTGCGCAGGAACTCCAACGTGGGCCAGTGGTTATGAATCTGCCACAGCAAGTTCGGCATAGGAATTAGAATCAACAGCGCAATCCCCACCAACGCCCACCGCGAGAACAGCACCCACCGCTGCTTCGTCAGCAGCAGCCCAAGCCCAACCGTCACCAGGAAGAACGTCATCGACGGCTTATTCAGCAGCCCAATCCCAGCCGACAATCCAAACACAATCCACCAAACCCGTTGCGAAAACCCTTGCAGCATCAGCACAATCGCCAGCACGCACGTCATCCAGAACACGGCCTCGCACGAGTTCATCGAGAGGAACCCATCCACCCCGATGTACTGTGGGCAAACGATCAGCCCGAACATCGCCAGCGCCTGCGCAGACCGCCGCCCACCCATTCCCCGCGCGATCATGCCCGTCAAAAACACCGACAGCGCGCCAGCAACAGCCGAGAGCACGCGAATCCCAAACACCGAATCCCCGAACAGAATCTCACCCAGCCGAGCCTGCAACGCCACAACCGGCCCCTGGTCGACATATCCCCAGGCCAGATGCCTTCCGCAAGCGATGTAATAGAACTCGTCGCGGAAGTAACCATACCCCAGATGCAGTGTCCAAAGCGTCAGCGCAAACTGTAGCAGCAGCTTCACCACGGCGAAGATAATCGCCAGTCTCAAAGCATCGCGCAGCGTCGAGTCAACAGGTCGAACGATCGTCGTTTGTGTCATAGCGTTTGAGCACGGGTACGCCGTCGAGGGCAGGGAAGTTCCACAAATTCCTCCGTCCGCCAACTCCTAGCATTATGACTGCAAAATATGAAACGCCGCGTCTTCCGAAGGCCCATCTTGCTTGGCGAAGAATCTGCGAATCTTCTCCGCAGTAGCCTGGTTCACCACCGCGGTCAGCGCATCCGGATTCTTCTCCGCCGCTTGCTTCAGCGCGCGCACGCTGCCAAAGTGCTCCAGCAGCCGCTGCCGAGTGATCGCACCAACACCCGGAATCTCATCCAACTCGCTAGTCCGGTCGCGCATCTGCCGGCGCTTGCGATGGTACGTCACCGCGAACCGATGGCTCTCATCGCGAATCCTCTGGATCACATGCAGCACCGGCGACCGCCGGTCGAGCACCACCGGATCGTCCTCCTGCCCATGCACGTAGATGATCTCCTCACGCTTGGCAATCGAAGCCAGCGGCTGCGTCATCAGCCCAATCTCCTCCAGCGCCGCCGCCGCCGCATGCAGCTGCCCCAGCCCACCGACGATCAGCACCAGCGACGGCATCGGCTTCTTGTCCTCCATCAGCCGCGTATACCGCCGATGAATAATCTCCCGCATCGAAGCAAAGTCGTCCACGCCACTCACCGTCTTCACTTGGAACTTGCGATAATCCGACTTCTTCATCGCGCCCTTCTCCCACACCACCATCGACGCAACTGTCTCCGCTCCCTGAATGTGCGAGATGTCGAAGCACTCAATCCGCTCCGGCGGCTCCGCCAGCATCAGCGCATCCTGCAACGCCTCTTGCAGGGCCTGGATACTCGGCTGCAAAACACGAAAGCGCTGATCATAAGACTGCTTCGCATTCTGGCAAACCAAATCCACCAGCGAGCGTTTATCCCCGCGCTGTGGCGCAACGATCTCAATCTTGTGCCCAATCCGTTCGCGTAACGCCTCCGCCAGCAGCACCCGATCCGGAAAGTCCACCGGCACATAAATATGCTTCGGCACATACGACTGATCGAGATAAAGCTGCTTCAGCAACGCAGAGAAGAACGTAGCCGCAGAGAACACCGCAGGCGAACCCTCATCCTGCGTCTCCAGCACTGAAACCTGATCAGACTCCGCGCCGCCCTCATGAATCTCTGGCGCAACCGCACCAGGATCAGGCTCCAGCCCAGGCTCCGCTTCCGTCTCCTCGACAACCGACGCCCCGAACTCCGGCAGCTCCTCCCAGAACAGCTCCCGCCGATCGACGATCTTCCCCCCGCGCATATGAAACAGGTTCACCGCAAGCATGTCCTTTTCGTAGTGGAAGCCGAACACGTCCGCATCTTCGTTGTCCGTCGAAGCAATCCTCTGCCGATCCTGCGCCTGGCTGATCGTAATCAACTGGTCGCGCAGCTTCGCCGCCAACTCAAACTGCATATTCTCCGCAGCCCTCTCCATGCGCTCCGTCAGCTGAGCCTCCAGCTCACTAGGTTTGCCCTCAAGAAAAAGCTGCACATCACGAATCGCCTGCGCATAATCCTCCGTTGAAACAAAGCCCTCCACGCAAGGCCCCAGGCAGCGCTTGATGTAGTACTGCAAACAAGCACGCGGATGATAGCGGTTTAGGTCAACCTTGCAACTCGGAATCAGAAAGCTGCGATGAACCACATCCACCAGCCGGTACGCCAGGTTCCCCGGAAAGTAAGGCCCGAAGTAAGCGCTCCCATCCTTGCGAATCTTCCGCGTCACAAAAATCTTCGGATGTTTATCGGCCACCGTCAGCTTGATGTACGGATAAGTCTTATCATCGCGTAGCAGGATATTAAACCGAGGCTTGCGCTGTTTGATCAGGTTGTTCTCAAGCGCCAGCGCTTCACGCTCGTTGGCCACTAGGATGTACTCGATGTCCACGGCTTCACGCATCAGCGTGCCCGTCTTCGCATTCGCCTGCGAGGCCGCAAGAAAGTACGACCGCACCCGCGCCCGCAGGTTCTTCGCCTTGCCAACGTAGATCACCTCACCCTCAGCGTTCTTGTAGAGGTAGCAACCCGCGCCCGTCGGCAGCGTCCGTATTTTTTCGTGGAGATCCATCTGCATCTTCCAGTTTAGAGCCTCCCCGCCCATCTCCGCTC
>JBAVDD010000381.1:0-10594 GCA_049587035.1 Acidobacteriaceae bacterium
TCTTCGCTGCTGGAGGGTTCGTATCGCGACCTGCAGTGCGAGGTGAAAGAGCTGGGTACGGAGCTGGCGGAGCGCAACGCTGCCTTGACCCGGAGCCTGGCGGAGAACGACCAGATGCGTGAGGCGCTGCAGCAGATGATCGACTCCATGCCGTGCGGAGTGCTGGTACTGGATAGCGCTGAGCGAGTGGTGACGATCAATCCGGAGGGGCGAAGGCTGCTGCAGTTGGGGGATGAGAGTGTGCAGACGCTGCGGGAGGTTGCGGCGCTGAGCTCTATCCAGTTGGAGGCGCTGACGGCTGCGTGCGAGGGGGAGGCGGCGCAGGAGATTTGTCTGCCGGCGGAGAGCGGACGACGCTGGCTGGCAATCAGCAACCGCGGGCTGTGCGCTGTGGGTACGCGTACCGCGGCTGGAGTGCAGCGGGCGGCGCTGCAGCGGATCTGGATCTTTCGCGATATCAGCGCCATGAAAGAAGCGGAACAGGAGCGCGAAACAGCGCGTAACGCGATGGCGCTGGCAGAGGTTTCTGCGGTGCTGGCACATGAGATTAGAAATCCATTAGCGAGCATGGAGCTGTTTGCGGGATTGGTGGCGGATGATCCGAAGCATGCAGCGGAGTGGGTGTCGCATTTGCGGGCGGGAATTCGACTGCTCTCGGCGACGGTGAACAATGTGCTGAGCGTGCACGGTGGCGGAGGCGCGCTGCTGGCGCCGGTCGAACTACCGGAATGCGTGCAGCGCGGCGTGGAGTTCGTGCGGCCGATTGCGGAGCAGGCGGGGGTTCTGCTTTCGGTCGAGGCCGATGAGGGGCTGAGCGTACGGGGGAACGAAAACCAGTTGCGGCAGATCCTGCTGAACCTGGTATGCAACGCGATACGCCACACGCCCGTGGGTGGAAGTGTGGGCGTTCGCGTGCATAGGGTTCTTGGACAGGGAACGAGCGGCCAGGAATCGAACAGGCAGGGAACGGTGCGCGCAATCGTAGAGGTTGCTGATACGGGGTGCGGCATGTCGGCGCAACAGATGGAAAAAGTATTCGACACAGGCTTCAGCGTGCAGGGCGATACGCCGGGGCTGGGCCTTGCGGTGTGCAAGCGCTTGATGACGGCGCATGGGGGCGAGATTCGGGTCGCCAGCGAGTTGGGTTGCGGCAGTAAGTTTCAACTGGAGTTTCCAGCGATATGAGTCAACTGGCTTATGGCGATAGGACGAGAGATGGAGTGTCCTCGGTGATGGTGGTGGACGACGAGCCGGGCATCCGGACCGCTCTGCGGGCGAATTTTCTGCGCCATGGCTGGAACGTGGAGACAGCGTCGTCGGTGCGGGATGCGACTCGTCAGCTGGAAGTGCGGGAGTTTGACCTAGTGGTGACGGATATTCGTATGCCGGATGGAACGGGGATGGAGGTCATGCGGTCGACGCGGCAGCTCTCGCCGGGAAGCGCAGTCATCCTGTTGACGGCGTACGGGTCGGTGCCCGATGCGGTGAGCGCTATGCGCGATGGGGCGTTGGACTATCTGACCAAGCCGATCTCGTTTGATCAACTGCAGGCGACGGCGGCGAGGGTGATGCACCGGGCGAAGGAGGTTACCAGCGAAGTGGTGGCGCCGTCGGGAGGGATCATCGGACGGTCGCCGCAGCTTCAACGGGCACTGCAGCGCGCGCGCGCGGCGGCCAGCACCAGCGCGGACGTTTTGGTCGAGGCGGAGAGTGGGACGGGCAAGGAGCTGCTCGCACGGTTCATTCATAACTCGAGTGACCGATGCAGCAAGCCGTTCGTTGCGGTGAACTGCGCGGCGGTCCCGGAAGCGTTGTTGGAGAGCGAGCTCTTCGGGCATGGGCGCGGCGCGTTTACAGGCGCCGTGGCAGCCAAGGCTGGCAAGTTTGAACTGGCAAATGGCGGAACGATTTTGCTGGACGAGATTGGAGAGATGCCGCTGCACCTGCAGCCGAAGCTGCTGCGCGCGTTGCAGGAGCGGGAGATCGAACGGCTGGGTGATTCGCGGTCGGTGCGCGTGGATATTCGCGTGATTGCCACGACGAATGTTTCTTTGGGTGCCATGGTGGAGCAAGGAAAGTTTCGCGGCGACCTGTACTACCGGCTCAATGTGATTCCGCTTTCGCTGCCGCCGCTGCGCGAGCGCAAGGAGGACATTCCGGCGCTGGCGCAGTTCTTCGCTGAGCGGCATGCCAAGGAGTGTGCGGCGCGGGCACCTTTGTTGCGATTAGAGTTCCTGGAGCGGCTGCAGTCGCATACGTGGCCGGGCAATGTGCGGGAGCTGGCGAACTTTATGCGCAGGGTGGTGACGCTGAGCGATGGTCCGGAGATCGATGGAGGGTGCTTCGACCGGGAGTTTCAGATGGCGGCACGGTCGGCGAGCCTTTCGCCGGTGCAATCGCCGGCCGTGCTTGCGGGAACGCCGATACGGCAGCTGGAGAGGTTGCATGTGGAGAATACGTTGGCGTTGACGGATGGGAATCGCACACATGCGGCCGAGATGCTGGGCATCAGCCTGCGGACCCTGCGCAATCGAATTCGCGAGTATGGGCTACCACCTCGGAGGACTGCATAGATGCCTGTCTTTTCTTCTATTGATATGTTGCAAGGCTATTTGAAGGTGCTCACCGACCGGCAGCAGATGATTGCGTCGAATATGGCGAACGTGGACACGCCTGGATACCACACCAGGGATGTGAACTTTCAGGCGGCGATCCGGCAGGTGATGGACGAGGGAGGCACGAGCAGCAGTGCGCTGTTGGAGCCGGCATCGCTGGAGACCAGCGGTCTGCCGGAGCGGCCGGATGGGAACAATGTGAACATCGACCGCGAGAGCATGCTGATGGCACAGACACAGCTGCAGTTTCAATTGGGCGTGAATTTGGTGAAGTCGGACCTGTCGATGGTGATGACAGCAATTAAGGAAGGGAGTTAACTATGAGCTTGTTTGACATGTTGGGTATCAGCGGTTCGGCGTTGTCGGCGGAGCGGTTGCGTGCTGAGGTGACGTCCGCAAACCTTGCAAACGCGGAGACGACGCACACCGATCAAGGCGGCCCGTACGTGCGCAAAGAGGTGGTATTTACTACGCGCAATGCATCCCCGTTTGGGAGGGTGTTTGCGGGGATGGGTCGGTTCGGCCAGACGCCGGCCGGTGAGGTGCAGATCTCGCAGGTGACGGACGATCCCACGCCGCCTGTGATGCACTATGAGCCGGGAAGCCCCGATGCCAACGCGCAGGGCTATGTGGCATATCCGGCGATCAACCCCGCTAGCGAGATGGTGGACCTAATGGGTGCAGTGCGCTCGTATCAACTGAATGCGTCGGCCGTGAGTGCGGCGAAACAGATGATTCAGGAATCAATCGACATTTTGAAGACGACGTAGTTGGAGAACCATGATGAACCCAGTGAGCTTGACCGGAAGTGCCAACCTGAGTTTGCCTAACGTACCCACACTGGACGGTGGCGATGACAGCGGCGGTGTGAACTTTGGCGATGTGTTGAAGAATGCTGTGCAGAACGTTGATTCGCTCAACAACAGCGCAGGTGCGCAGATCAATAATCTGCTACAGGGCGGCAGCAGCGACATGAGCAGCGTGATAGTGGCCGTGGAGAAAGCGGATGTGTCGTTCCAGTTGATGATGCAGGTCCGGAACAAGATCGTAAATGCGTACCAGGACATCGAGAAGATGCAGTTCTAGGCGTTGAGCGGCGAGGGTTGAGGGGCGATGGCAGGATTGAACGACATCACGAAGCAGGCGCAACAGTTCTGGGCGAGCAGGAGCAAACGGCAGAAGATGTTGCTTGGGGCGGGAGCCGTGGCGACGGTGCTTCTGGTCGCACTCTTTGCAGGACTGCTGGGAAGTCCTGACTACAAGCCGCTGTATACGGGGCTCGAGGCAACGGACGTGCAGACGATTTCGGCGGAGCTGGATGCGCAGGGCATTCCGCATCAGACCAGCGCTGACGGAAAGACGATCAGCGTGCCGGCAGACAAGCTGGATGTGGCGCGCATGCAGACCGCGGCCCAGGGAACGCCGCACAGCGGCCGCATGGGGTTTGAGCTGTTTGACAAGATGTCCTGGGGACAGACGGAGTTTGATGAGAAGGTAACCTACCAGCGCGCTCTGGAGGGAGAGTTGGAGCGGACGATCGAGACGCTCAGCGACGTCAAAAGTGCGCGCGTGCACCTGGTGATGCCGACCGATTCCATCTATGAGAACCAGCAGCGGGATGCAAAGGCTTCGGTGATTCTGAAGCTGAACGGCGACACCATCTCCAAGGATGCGGTGCAGGCGATCTCACGGCTGGTGTCGGGCGCTGTGGCCGGACTGAAACCTGCGGGCGTGATCATCATCGACGCAGATTCGGACAAGTCGCTCAATCTGCCGCATGATGGACCGATCGGAGGCGAGGGACTGGAGGCGAGCCTGACGCAACGGTTGATCAGTACGCTGGAGCCGGTGGTCGGCGTGGGAGATATTCGGGCGAGCGTCAACGTTGACTACGACCAGGGATCGAGTGAGGAGAGCCAGGAGAAGTACGATCCGACGGTGAGCGCGCTGCTGAGTGATCAGAAGTCGGAGGACCAGGGAGGCGGCGCTGTGACTGGAGGAATTCCGGGGACTGCGAGTAATGTGCCGTCGCCTAAGCGAGCCAAGTCGGCTGCGGTGGTGACGCCGCAGAGCGGGATACAGCTTTCAACCACGGAGAATGCTCGCTATGGGGTGAACCGGACAGTGACGCGGCGGTTAGTGCCTGCTGGCCAACTGGAGCGCGTCAGTGCCGCGATTCTGGTGGACGACGTTGTGGTGAAAACGGTGCGCGGTGGAAAGGTCACCTTCTCACATCATGCACGCTCGCAGGCAGAGCTCAACCAGATTCAGCAGTTGGCGGAGGCTGTGATAGGGTTCGACGCCAAGCGTGGTGACACGATCAGCGTGCAGGATATGCCGTTTGCAGTGGATGTAGATGCTGGAAGCATTCCGGTACCAGGATTGGCGGAGAAGGTGCAGAAGGCGGTGTCGGACTATTCGGGCCTACTACGGCCGGTGTCCCTGTTGGTGTTGTTCCTGCTCGCGTACCTGTTTGTGTTGCGACCGATTCAGAGACAGGCCTTGGCGCCAGTGGCGGTCCGTGAGGCAGAACAACCAGCCCTCGAGAGGCCAGCAAACATCGAGCAGCTGGCGCTGGCCGGAGCGCACAGCACTGACGCCACGCAGCGGGCAGGACAGCTCAAGGAGCAGACGATGGAACTAATCAAGAACAAGCCGGTGAACACGGCACGTGCGGTGCAGGCGTGGTTGAGGGAGGAAGCATCATGAGCATTGTGGACTCTGCTCCGATCAGCGGGACGCGCAAGGCTGCTATTCTCCTGTCCGTGCTTGGCGAAGAAGCCGCGGCGACAATTCTCCAGAACCTGGGAGACGAGGATCTGCAACGCGTGACCGAAGAGGTCGCCGCGCTCACGTCGGTTCCATTTGATACCGCTCTGGGGGTGCTGGAGGAGTTTCAGCAAATCATGGTTGCGCAGGATTTTCTGGCGGTTGGCGGCCACGATGTCGCGACGCGCCTGCTGAATAAAGCCTTTGGAGAGAATGGCGCAAAGGCGATGGTGCAGCGGTTGATGCGCACGGACGAGGCGAGCTCGATGCGCATGGAGTCGCTGAAGCGAGCTGATCCGCAACACCTGGCGCGCTTTCTGGTGGGAGAGCATTCGCAGACCAAGGCGCTGATCCTCGGGCATCTCGATGCAAAGCAGGCCTCGGCGCTGTTGATGAAGCTGGAGCCTGGGGTGCGCGCGGATTGCGTGCGGCGACTGGCAAATATGGGGCAGTTTTCTCCGGACGTGGCGACCAAGGTCTCGACGGTCTTGAACCGAAGGCTGCGCTCAGTAGGTGACCAAAGCAAGCGAACCGACTTTGGTTTTCGCGAGGTCGCGGAGTTGATGAACCGTCTTGATCCCCTGATTGCGCGTGAGATTCTCGAGAACATCGAAAAAGAGCAGCCGCAGCTGGTGATGAGTATTCGAGATTTGATGTTTACCTTCGACGACTTTCTTGAGGTGTCGGAGCAGGAGCTACGTGAGCTGATGAATGCGATCGACAAGAAGGTGCTGATGATCGCGTTGAAGGGAGCGAGTGAAGACTTGCGGAGTCACTTCTATCGGACGATGTCTACACGTGCGGTGGAGATGATGAAGGAAGATTCGGACGCGATGGGTCCAATACGCAGCAAGGATGTTGCCAAATCGCAGTCGGAGATTATTGCGATTGCGCGGAAGCTGGAGTCGGAAGGCAAGATTGTGCTGAAGAGCGAGGGGGAGGATGAGTATGTCGTCTAGCTGGGTGGGGAACGGCGGCCTTGCAGCTGTGCCGGTTACAACGCTGATGTATCTTGATATGGCGAGCGGGCAATCTCTGGCGGGGACTGGGGCTCAAGCGGATGGCGAAGACAGTGGTGCAGAGGCAGGCCCGCAGCATGCGGAGGTTGAGCTTTCGCACATAGAGTTCAGGAGACTGATCGAGCAGGAGCGAGCCGATGCGGCGCAGCAAGCGGAAGAGCGGCTGCGCGGCGAGTATGAACGCGACCTACTCGCCGAAGGATCGTCAGTAGCGGCTGCCCTTGCTGAGTTCGGGTTGCAGCGTGATCAGTATTTTGTGCGTGCCGAGGCGGAGGTGGTGCAACTGGCGCTGTCGATTGCAGCGAAGATTCTGCATCGTGAGGCTCAGGTGGATCCCATGCTGGTTGCAACGCTGGTGAGGATGGCCGTGGACAAGATACGAGAGGGGTCGAGTGTGACCGTGCGGGTGGGGAGCGGGCAGGCGGCGCGATGGAAGGATTGCCTCGATGGGCAGACGAATAAGGTGCCCTTGGAGGTGGTGGAGGACGCGATGCTGACCGATCATGACTGCCTGGTTGAGACCGAGCTGGGTGTGGCCAACTTTGGATTGGATACGCAGTTGAAAGAAGTCGAGCAGGGGTTCTTCGACTTGATGGCCCTAAGACCTGGAATCCAAGGGCTTGAAAATCCGAGGCTTGAAAAAGCATGAGTGGCGGAGTTCTGGCACCGTATCTGCATCAACTGGAAACAGGTTCTACGCTGCGCTGGAAGGGGCGGTTGAGCCAGGTGGTGGGCAGTCTGATGGAGTCCCAAGGGCCGTTCGGGTTTGTGGGTGAGTCGTGCGAGATCAAGACGTCCGACGGTCAGAGTTATGCGGGGGAGATCATTGGCTTCCGAGGATCGACGGTGCTGTCGATGGCGGTAGATCATCCCAAGGGGGTGCGCATGGGAGACTCCATCGTAGCGTGGGGAGCGCGCCCGTCGGTGCGCGTAGGGCCGGAGCTGTTGGGGAGGGTGATCGATCCGGGGGGGAATCCGCTGGACGGTAAAGGCGAGTACCGCGCTGCGAAGTCGGTCATGATTGATGGGTCAGCGCCGCTGCCGCTGGATCGGGTTCCGATTCGAGAGCCTTTGGGCTGCGGTATCCGCGCGATCGATGGATTGATGACCTGCGGAAGGGGACAGCGCATCGGCATCTTTGGGGGAAGCGGTGTGGGAAAGAGCACGCTCATCGGGATGATGGCTCGAGGAACGGCCGCCGATATGACGGTGCTGGCACTGGTTGGCGAACGTGGCCGTGAGGTAGGAGAGTTTCTGGAAGAGCTGGGCGAGGAGGGATTGAAGCGCGCCGTGGTGATGGTGTCGACTTCTGATCAATCTCCATTATTGAGGCTCCGTGCGGCGCTGGCGGCGACTGCGGTGGCGGAGTACTTTGCAAGCCTGGGCAAGAATGTTTTGCTGGTCACCGACTCGCTCACGCGCTTTGCTATGGCGCAGCGCGAGATCGGGTTAGCGGCAGGCGAGCCACCGACAGCCAAGGGATATACGCCTTCGGTATTGAATATGCTGGCGTGCCTGGTGGAGCGGGCGGGTAACTTTGCGCAGGGAAGCATTACCGCGTTCTACACCGTGCTGATGGAAGGCGACGATCAACAGGACCCAGTGGTCGACACGGTTCGTTCGCTGCTGGATGGACACGTAGTACTGGACAGAGGTCTGGCGATGCGGAACCACTATCCACCCATTTCGATTCTGGACAGCTTGAGCCGGTTGATGCCGAGGGTCGTGTCGAAAGAGCATATGGCGAAGGCGAATGCGCTGCGCCGGTCGATGGCTGCGTATGCGCGGTCGGAGGACCTGATCCGCATTGGAGCGTATGAGAAGAATGCGGACCCGATCCTGGACAGCGCGGTGCAGAGCCTGCCTGCGCTGAATGCATTTCTGCAGCAGAATCCCGATGTGTTGAACGGTCATCGAGAGATTGTGGAGCAGCTGATGGCGCTGCCGGTGTGAGTAGATTGCGGTGCGGCGCGCCTGCGGAGATGCACAATCGAGTGATTACAGGAAAGGTGTTTGGCTGATGGCGTTTCGTTTTCCGCTTGCATCGGTGCTGCGGGTTCGGGAAAGTATCGAGCGACGCGAGGAGCGTGCCCTGCAGGCGATCCAGCTCGACATCGCTCGGTTGGAGCATCATGTGGGCGCACTGCAAGGAGCGACGGCGCGAGCTCGCGATATTTGCGAGGAGGCGCTGCGGCAGTCGATCTCCGCGGGGCAACTGCATTCGTTGTTGTGTGAAGAGCAGTCGGCGGAGCGTGAGTTGAGGCTGACGCTGGCGCAACTTCATACGGTGGAGCAGCAACGCGATGCGCAGCGGAAGATTTATCTGGCAGCGCATCGTGAGCGCGAAATGTTGACTGAGATGCGCCAGAAGCAGAAGAATCTCTACGAGAAGATGCGGTCGCGTGACGAGCAGAAGAAGTTGGATGACCTGTTCATTGCGCGGCGAATCCGTATCTGAGTCGAGATGGGCGGGGTGGTGGCCGCGGCGAAGTTTGTCGTCGGGAAGACCTGCGCGGACGGGATGGGGTAAGCGCGGCAGAGAGGCTGAGCTGCGTGAGATGTTAACTTGCTCTGCGGTATTGCGTTGCCCTGGGATGCTGCGTTGCTCTGGAATGTTGCGTTGCTCTATCGCCGCAACTGGTGGGCACCGGTTGCCTAGTGAGCCGGTAAGGATTGCCGGGTTGTTATGTGTGGAGCAGGATGCAAGTGAGCTGAGGCTGCATAACGTCTTTAGAATCAGATTGCACCTGCATGTGCAAGGCCCAGGGTAAAGTGGCGCACGGCTTGCACTGTCTATGGCGTGCGAATTTCTGCGGCTGCGATGAGTACGAGTGCGACGGCGGCTACAGTGCCGCAGGTGCCTCGTGGTGGCGAGAGCTTCCATGTGGTGCTGGCGAGTGCATCGGCGAAGGATGAGCCGGAGCGCAAGCCTATGACGCGTGGCAACGAGACTGGTGCGCCCGCGACTTCAGAGAGCGCTAAGGGGAGTGAACAGGAGGATGCGCTGGCGGACGACCTGGCGGTCTCCGCAGATGGGGCGAAGGTTGCGACCGGTTCCGACATCGTAAGAGCAAATGCCACTCCGGGAGCGACAGGCTCTGGCGCTGCTATAACGATGGCTTCAACGACGCCGGTTCCAGCGGGAGGGAGCATGGGTCAGTTTGGTACGATCCAAGCCACGGCTTTCGCGAGTGTGCAACATCCCATGCCAGCGAGCTTACGGGTCGATGAGATTGCCGCAAGCGCCACCGCACAAGACGAAGCAACACCAACGGCTGCCAGCGGGACATCGCGTATGCCTGGGAAACAGGATCGGTCGAAGACGCAGGGACAGGCGGTGCAGGGAGTTGGGGTGAGTGTGACGGTCCCCATCCCGGCGAAAGACATCGTCATGAGCGCGTTCCGGTTGGATGGTTCGACACGGGAGCAGTTCAGCGATGCGCCACCGGATCAAACGAAGCGAAGCAGAGATGTGAGTGCTGATGTGAGTTCTAAGGAGCCGGATGCATCAAAAGCATCTCTGGATGCGGGCACGCGGAGCGTCGCAGCAGCTGCGACGGCACCGAATGGAAGTCTTGACTGGAGCGGTGGTAGTTCCATTCAGCCTCAGAGCCAGTCGTTCCAGGTTGGATTGATGATACCTGTGGCCGGCGGTGTCAGTGCAACGCAGGACGTGATTTCGTCCGGGTCTACAACGATGGGGATGGAGAGCGCGCCGCAGGATATTGCTGTGGTCACGAAAGGCGTGGACGCTGCGAGTGCTTCCGGCAGCTCGGCGACGGGAGCGGCGGATACAGCGTCGCATTCGGTTACAAGCGTCGCACAAGCACAGCTGAGTGGTCAGACGGATTCCTCCAAGCCGGTCGTTCCGATGCTGAAGGTTGCCGAGGGGCCGAACTCTTCGATGCTTTCGAACGCGACGCAGGTGGTGTCGCATGAAGTGTTGGCCACGCAACATGCATCGAGTGGGACCGCGGAAGCGCTCCGCGCTTCAGCCAGAGGGCAGGAACTTGCGGCATCTGCGCATGTGACGGGAGGCGAAGATGCTTCGGCTTCGGGCATCAACGCAGCGAGGGTGATACAGACGATGGGTCAGACAGAGATGCATGTGGGCATGCACTCGAACGAGTTCGGCAACATCTCGATCCGCACAGCGATCTCGCAACAGCAGATGGTTGCGCAGATCTCGGT
>JBAVDD010000382.1:0-7995 GCA_049587035.1 Acidobacteriaceae bacterium
CTCCAGCGTCTGCACCACCTCGCCGCCCACGCGACGCTGAAAGTCGGCCGTACCCGTGTACCACGTCGCTCCCGCCGCAAGCAGGATCACCAGCCCCACCAGCGACAGCACACTCCATCCAAAGATCCGCAGCACCAGGCTTCGCTTCTTTGGAGTCGCTTCCTCCTGTTTCGAACTCACCTTTTCTTCGGGCGGTTGCGCCGAACTCTCTTCACTCATGGCGCCTCCTCTCCCGAATGCAGCACCACCACATTGCCCTGCGCGCGCAGACTGTCCAGCCAGTCATCCAGCAACTTCGACACACGTTGCTGCAGCAGCACCTCTTGAATGCGGCCCGAGATCTCATGCACAGGAGGCGGCGTCACCTGCAGCGCCGCATACTGCGGCAGCAGCGTCTTTTCGTAATACTCGCGAATCTCAGCCGGCTCAACCTTGATCCCCATACGGAAGCGCAGCTCAATGAACGCCAGCACATCCATCCGCTGCCGCCACATGGTCGTCAAGCTCTCTTCGGTAAACCCCTCCGTCGCCAGAAACTTGTCCCATCCCGCCTTCGTCTCGCAGTGATACTCCTTGCAAGTCGGTATCGACTTCCTCAGCTCATCCAGGTCCCGCGATGCCGCTTCCTGCGTGACATTCGTCCCCGGCTGCAACTGCAGTTGTTGCAGAATCAGCTCGCGATTGATCAGCCGCTCAATCGCCGCATCGCGGCTGTACGGCCCCGCCGTCTCGCCATACGGAAGCAGCGCGGCGAATCGACGTTCGCGATCCACATCGCTGTCCAGAATCAGATCCCCATTCACAATCGCAACCACCCGGTCCACTTGCTCGCCCTCGACAGCCGGCATCCCCGGCAGCTTCGGCAGCACCATCATCGTCGCCGGCGACTGCGACTGCGCCACCGACGGTGTAGCCCCCGCAGGCAGCGCTGGCAATGCAGGCGGCGCTGCGGTAGTCACCGGCATCGGCGTCACGTTCTGCGCCCGAGCCACACCCGCCAGCAACACCGCCAGCACCATCCACGCACCGCCGCCCGCTCGCCGTCTGTGACCGTTGCCCAGCCCGTGCTCGAATTGTCCCGCGCGTCGCATCATCGCTAGAAGCTCTGTCCAATACTGAAGAAAAAGTTGAAGTGGCTCGCCCGGCCCACATACGGCAGTGCACCGGTGTAATCATCAAACACCGGATAGATAGGCGGATTAAGGTTGTAGCTGAAGTCCACGCGAATCGGCCCCACCGGTGTCCCGTACCGCAACCCCACGCCCACAGCATGCGAGTAGTAATTGAAGTTGCAGCTTCCGACCGCATCCTTGGCCACGCCACCCGCAGCCGCCAGGGGCCCTGCCAGGTTCCTGCACTCCGACTTGTCCGGTTGATGAAAGTGCACGATGCTCTTGAACATGTCGCCCGGATACTCGAACGCGTTCCCCATGTCATGAAACAGCACAAACGAGATGCTGTCTCCAACCAGCGGCAACGTTGGTGGCGGCAACCGCAGCTCGAACGTATTCACCACCGCCCCCGATCCGCCCACTGGAAATCCCGTCGTAAGATCGCGCGGCCCACCATCATTGATGCCAAATCCCCGATGCGACGTCGCTCCGCCCACGTACAACCGCTCCGGCAGCGGCACCGCATTGCACGTTGGATTGGTCTCCAGCAGCGCACCCGCGCAAGCCGTCGACACCACCCCAATCTGGTTGCCCGCGTCATACGCATTCGGATTCGGTCCCCACGACTTCTCAAACCCCACCCGCAGGTTCCGCGCAAACACATACTTCCGCTTCCCAAACGTGTAATACGTCGACTCCGTAACATCCACCTTGTTGAAGTCCGCGCCCGATCCAAACTTCGACGTCGCCAGAAACTCCTGCAGCGAAAAATAATTCCCCTTGCCTGCATTCAGCGGGCTCGGATCGCGCGTGTCATGGATGTACGTCACCTGCGGCCCGCCCACAATCACCGGCTCCGACAACTGCGGAATCAGGTTCGGCGTAATCTCCAGCGAGCTCGGGTCCACCGACACCCGCCGATACTCAAAGTCATAAATAAACGTGTCCGCGCGCTTCACCCTCTGCGATACCCGCACATCGCCCTGCAGCGTCGATGACGCGAACGTAGTAATGTTCTGCACATTCGAGTAGCCGCCCGACAGCGACCCGGTCAGTCTCCGATTCCCAAATAACTGCGGCACATTAAAACTCAACGTCGCCACCTTTTCCAGCAGCCCGTACGTCGAGTGCAGCGTCAGCGAATCCGGTGTCCCACGCAGGTTAATCCTCGCAACATCCAGCGACACCCGCGGGCTAACTCCCGCCTGCCCATTCTGCGCAGCCGTATTCCCGCGCGTTAGTCCCGTTGTGATCGCCGGCGTTCCCGTCTGCGCCTCAAACCCGAATCCATACGTCACATCCCAGCGCTTGGCCTCAGTCACCTGCACCAGCACGTTTTTCTCTGGCGAGTTCCCCAGCGGGTCCTGCACCGCGGCATTCACCTCGCTGAACAGCGCCAGGTTATAAAGATTCCTCTGCGTCTGCAGCAGCGCCGACTGGTCCAGCGGGTCCCCCGCATGCACCAGGATCTGTCCCTCCACCACCTTCGGCCGCGTATGCACAATGCCCGTCAGCAGCACATTCTTCACCATCACCTGCTGCCCCTCGGTCACATTCAGCGCCACATCCGTGCGCGACTTGTCTCCGCTCTCCACCTTCTGTGCAATCTCCACCCGCGCGTGGTCGAATCCATGCGCCAGGTAGTAACTCAAAATCGCATCGCGATCGCTCGACAACGTAATCAACGAAAACGGCTGCCCGGTTTGCGAACTCAGCAGCGTCCGCACGCCCTTCCGCCGCTCCGTCGCCACGCCCGTCAATTCAACGCTCCCGAACCGCTGCTGTGGCCCCTCATCAATCGTGAATGTCACCTGGATCCGGGCCTCTTTCAACGGCGCTCCATTCGGCCCGTCATCGGTGTCCTTCACCGCCGAACTCACCTTCACCTGACTGAAGCCATTCGCCCTATACAACGACTCAATTGAGTTCACATCCTCGGCCATCAACTGCGCACTGTACCGCCCGCTCCTCTGGTACGCATCCGCTTTCTTCACGCGCAACAAATCGTCCAGCGTGCTCCGGTCAAAGTATTTATTCCCGCGAAGGTTAACCGCCGTCACCTTGTGCTTCTTCCCGGTGTCGACCGTGTACTGCACCTCCACATGCCCCGTGCCCTTGCCAACCAGCTGCACCTTGTCCGTCACATTGAAGTAACCACTCTGCTGCAGGTAGTCCTTGATGTTGAACGCGCCCTCATTCAGCAGGTCGTTGTCCACGGCTCCCTCTTCAAACACCGGCACCAGCAGCTTGGTGCGTGCCTTCGAGAGCTTCACTCCATCCACCACAACTTTCACCACCGGCCCCTGGTTCGCGGAGAAGTCATAGTCCACCTGCCGCCGCGGCGCCGCGTAAATAGACTTCTGCAGGCTGATCGTTCCCTCCAGCCGGTTCTCCTTCTGGTAGTACGACCGTACCCCTGAAAGCGCATTGCTCACCGTGTCCCGAGTCACCTTCAGCACGCACGTTCTGCCAAACGTCTTATCGAAAGACATCGTCAGAAACCCACAATCCAGATGTCCCTTCTTCCGGAACATCGTCACATCGATCCCCGGGTCCGGCCCTCCCACTGCAACCATGCCAACGCGCGCCTGCGGTCCCGTATCGATCGTGAACGTTGCATTTACCTGATGGTTCACGTTGTCCACGTCCGTCGTCATCGCAACCTTCGGTATAAAAAACCCGTTCTCTGCCAGCGACTCCTTCACCGCCTCCACCGCCGTCGGCAGCGCCCCATCCGTAAACTCCGCCCCCGGATCAAGCCGTGTCCCAAACTCCAGCAACGAAGCCAGGCGCTCATTCTTCACGCCCGCAATCGTCACCCGTCCCACAAAGTAGCGCGGCTGGCCAGCGTACACCACCGCCACCCCACTCCCCTCGCCCACCAGGTCCACGCTGATATTCACATACAGTCCCGTAGCAAACAGCCGCCGCTCATCCGCACGAACCTTCGCCGGATCCAACGGCTCTCCAGCTTTCTGCTTCAGCTCCCCAAAGATCGGATCCTTCGCTCCAAACGTCACGCCCGCAAAGCGCACCGCCGTCACCGCCTCACCAGCCCTCGACCACAAACTCACCGCCAACGCAGGCAGCCCGTCCGTTACCCCCGTCGCACTCTGAGCCGGCGCACTCTGGCTCTTCGCATCTTGGCCCGACGCACTCTGGACACTGGCACTCTGGCTCGCCGTCGCCGCGCTCGACGTCACTCCCTGCGCGCCCGCCATCCCCGCCGCGCACATCAACACCAACAACGTCGCCCAGCGCGTCAGCCCGCCTGCGCGCGCCTCTACCCAAACCTCCAGCAGGCGCGTGGGGCGTCGCTTGCTCTCGCGCTCGCTCAACCACTCGCTCCGCGCCAACGCCGCCTTCCTCTCAACCTTCAAATTCGATAGCCGCCTTCTCTCGTCAACCCATCACCCTGCGGCTACATGTCCACGCAGAGCCTTAAAAGCACGGCGTTCTGCGTTCCCGTATAGCTTTCATTTTACAGATGCACTTCGTACCCAACAGGTTCGCTGAGCGCTTGCCCGACCCCCTCCAGATTCCCCTCCACCAACCGTATACTGCGAATATGCCTGCGTTTCCCTCTACCAACGCCACTACACCCAACGCAGACTCCGCGCCCGTCCCAATCCCCGCTCCCATCTCCGATCCAATCTCCGATCAAGACCGCTACTCCCGCCAGATCCTCTTCGCCCCCATCGGCGAAGCCGGTCAGCAACTCCTCCGCACCTCCCACGTAGCCGTCGTAGGCGTCGGAGCCACCGGAGCCGCCACCGCCGGCCTCTTAGCCCGCGCCGGCGTCGGCCGGCTTACTCTGATAGACCGCGACTTCGTAGAGCCCTCCAACCTTCAGCGCCAGACCCTCTTCGACGAAGACGACGCCCGCGACGCCCTCCCCAAAGCCGAAGCCGCACGCCGCCACCTGGCACGCATCAACTCCGCCATTCACGTCGACGCGCACATCGCCGATCTCGTCCCCCAAAACGCCGCCCAGCTCCTCGCCGCCGACATCGTCCTCGACTGCACCGACAACTTCGAAACCCGCTACCTGATCAACGACCTCTGCGTCCGCGACCATCGCCCCTGGATCTACGCCGCCGCCGTAGGCGCCTACGCCGCCACCATGAACATCCTCCCGCGCGGCTTCGCCAAACCCAACCCCTCACAAACCCTTCCTACTTCCTGCCTGGCCTGCATCTTTCCCGCCGCACCCTCCGGCAACGTAGAAACCTGCGACACCTCCGGCATTCTCTCCACCGCGGTCAACCTCGCGGCCTCCATCCAGGTCACCGAAGCCCTCAAGTTCCTGACCCACCAACCCGACCGCATGCGCCGCACCCTGATCTCCTTCGATCTCTGGTCTGGCGACCATTCCGAGATCTCCACCACCACCCCGCGCCCCGACTGCGTAGTCTGTGGCCAAAGAATCTTCCGCGCCCTCGCCGGCGACCAGCGTCCACACATCACCCTCTGCGGCCGCAACTCCGTCCAAATCCATCAGCACCACCACCCCATCAACCTCTCCGAGCTCGAGTCCCGTTTACAGCCCCTCGGCACCGTCAAGGCCAACGGCCTCCTCCTCCGCTTCACCTACGCCCCCTACACCCTCACCGTCTTCCCCGACGGCCGCGCCCTCATCCAGGGCACCACCGACATCGGCCTCGCCCGCTCCCTCTACGCCCGCTTCATCGGCAGCTAGCGTACACTACCCACACGCTGCAAGCCGAATACCATCCGACACTTACCCCAGCAACCTCTCCCCCGTACAACCCTCGGGCTCTTTCCTCAGTCCAAGCTCTTGAAACCTTTATCTTTCGCACAGCGTTACAGATACAGTCCAGCACGCTGCGCCGTTGATTCAACAACCAAGAGCGGACAAATTCACTATGGATCTTCAAGGCCTACCCAGAATGCAGACGAAACCGAACCCCGGCTTCTTCAAGCGGAACGCTCCAATCGCCGGCGAAGCAGAAGCCATCGAGCGCGCCAAGAACGGCGACCCCGACGCCTTTGCAAAGCTCTACGCGCTCCACAAACGGCGCGTTTACACCCTTTGCCTGCGCATGCTCGGCAACGTCTCCGAAGCCGAAGACATGACCCAGGACGCCTTCCTCCATCTCTTCCGCAAGCTAGGCAGCTTCCGCGGCGAGAGCGCCTTCTCCACCTGGCTCCATCGCCTCACCGTGAACCTCGTCCTCATGCACCTGCGCAAAAAGGGCCTCCAGCTCGTCTCGCTGGAAGAGACCATCAACCCCTCCGAGGAGGACGCACCCAAGCGCGACTTCGGTTCCCGCGACACTACCCTGGCCGGCTCCGTCGACCGCGTCACCCTGGAGCGCGCCGTAGCCCTGCTACCTCCCGGCTACCGCATGGTCTTCGTCCTCCACGATGTCGAAGGCTTCGAACACAACGAAATCGCAACGATGCTCGAATGCTCCACCGGTAACAGCAAGTCCCAGCTCCACAAGGCCCGCCTCAAACTCCGCGACCTTCTCCGCGAGCCACAGGCTCTCGAACCCGTCGGTGAAGTCTCGGCGCCCGCAGGCCAGAAGGGGATGGCACGATGAGAGACCTAGCCAGCGCCAACCTCGACCACATGACCACAGCCGAGTTTGAAGAATACCTCCCCGAGCTCTTCGAAGTAAGCGGCGGCTCCATCAGCTCCGACCCTCGCTTCGCCAACTTCTTCAAGGCCCACCCCGACTGCGCCGCCCTCGTTCGCGACCTGGAAACCATAGCCGAGCAAGCCAAGAGCCTCTTCGCACCCAGCGAAGACGAAAATAGCGGCCTCGACCCCAGCGACACCGTCTGGTCCAACATCGCCAGCAAGCTCAAAGAAGATCCTCACCAAGGCGAAGAAGACTAGCCGCTTCTCAACTTCAAATCCCCTACGCACTCGATCGGCCATCGTCCGATCGAGTGCGTAGGGGAACAATTTTTCGTGTCGCTCCCACCAAACACCAGAGGCCTCGCGCAACCCCACGCCGCGTTACGCCCCGTCCCGATGATCCTCCGCCCCGCCACTAAAGGCGCGTTTCGTCGCGCCCCACGACTTCCCTATCTGATCCGACACATAAAACAACTGCCCCGCAGTAAGCGAACCAGCCACTCGATGATGGCCAACAGCCGCAAGTCCCATCGACGCAATGCAGCCGCACTGCGAGCAATCAGGATTACCACCAAGCTGGCATGGCGTGATCTTCGTCTTAAGATCAGCCGAGATGGTATGCGTTGTTAGCGCGAAAATGCAATCCTTAGGACTCTTCGGCGGCGAAAGCATCTCGCTAATCAGACCCTCCCTCATATCCAGCACCGGATACAGCGCACGCAGCCTCAAAAGATCCTGAACCACGAAAGCGCGTTGTCCCGGTGTCAGAATCTCGGGTCCTGTCGCACCAATCTGGGGAGTGAACAAGCTGAACCAAACCTTGTTGATCTCCGGCCGCGCGCTCCAGAACTCAAGAAACTCCTCCAGGTAGCCGGGGCGTCCCGCGATATTCCCCGTGATCGTCGAATGGATCGTGACCTTCGTCGCGGCGATATTCTTCAGAATCCGCTCGTAGGTCGCCGGCTTGCGGCGCTCATCGTGTTCCGGTTGCAGTCCATCAATCGACACCACTATGTTCAGGCGGCTGAACCGGCTCCATTCAGCAGGAATCACTCGAAACGCGCTCGTAACAATCTGGGTGTGTATTCCCCGCCCATCCAACTCAGGAAGAAGCGCCTCCAGTTCCCTGAACCGCACCAGGGGGTCTCCTCCAACCAGCGAAACATGCAGAGGCCGCTCCCTTTCGACAATCGCAAGTATATTTTTCACCAACTCTGCGCCCTTGAAGTCAGAGAGTTGGCGTAGTTCCGTTCCGCCACCCAGATGGGCTGCATC
>JBAVDD010000383.1:0-2751 GCA_049587035.1 Acidobacteriaceae bacterium
CCGCTCCCCCTCCACCGACGAAGCCGCCGCCGCCCAACTCTCCGCCCAGGTCGAAAACCGTCTCCTCGGCCACCCCGCCATCTCGCGCGTCGAAATCCACCTCCTCCCCGCCCTCTTCCCCATCCTCAAGGCCCTGTAAAGCCTCCTTGACACAAACCGAGCCACAACTCACCCGCGCGACACCAATAAACGACCTCAAGCACCCGATTTGCATCACCAAACCGGGTTCAAACCAGCCTCAAACTCACACAAATCCCATGCCCAAGCGCAAAACCGATCCCCCCATCCACCCCTTCGACCAGCTCCACGGCACCGACACCTCCGGCCTGATCCCCGGCTCCGAGATCGTCAAAGGCACCTCCGCCCGCGTCTCCGAACTCACCGCCTACTACGGCGTAGCTCCTTCTATCCTCCATGGTTTGTTAGACATCTGGCTCCAGCGCACCGCCCCCCACCCCATCGACCGCACCGTCTTCCTCGACGTAGGAGCCGGCAAAGGCCGAGCCCTGCTCCTGGCCTCCCAGTTCCCCTTCCTGCGAGTCGAAGGCATCGAACTAAACGCCGACCTGGCCCGCATAGCTAAATCCAATATCTCCCTATGGCAGAACGACTTACAAGCCAACGCCCTGGCCCCCCTAACCCTCCACCACGCCGACGCAACCACCCACCCCCTCCCCACCGAACCCACCCTCGCCTTCCTCTTCCACCCCTTCGAGCTCCCCATCCTGCGCCGTTTCCTCCGCCACGTAGAGACCTCCATCTCCAACAATCCAAAGCCTTTCGACCTCTTCTACGTCAACGCCGAGCACGACTCCTACCTCGACCACCACCCCGCCTTCACCCGCCTCTGGACCGGCCTGGTCCCCATGACCCCCGCCGACCACGCCGCCGACCTGGCCGCAATAGCCCAACAAAAGGAATACGGCTCCACCGGCGACGAACTCTGCGCCATCTACCGGTACAAAGGCCGCAAAAAACCAAATAAACCCATCAATCCCCGATAAATCCGGAAGATCAAGAAATTCCATCCCACCATGGAACTACCCCCTCGTCTTCTCCGTACTACAACTCAGACCTGATTCGCCCCGTTTTTCCCAATAAACCAAGGGTAGCGTGCGAATAACGGCGAGGAAGAGCGATAAAAGTTTGCATCAAACGGAACCAATCGCTACTCTTATACGTAACAGGTTATGTGCACAGACTCCGGAAACGATCCTCAAACCGAGCGAGCGTCCGGCAACTGAAATCGACCCGATGAGCTCATCGGGCCCGTACAAACTCTGAATTTACGCCCGCGAATGCGACGGCTGAGTCAAGATCTCAACACCGTCTACGTGGAACAACATCACTGATAACAAACGCTTTATTAGAGCGCCGCACTCCCGGCCTGTCCGGTCGCGCGCGCCACAGGAGAACTAAAATGTATCTGGCACTGATCGCACTTGCTTCCGCTTCCACCATCTTTGTCCCCAGCTTCATCGCCATCCGCGATCGCACCAATGCTGACTGGCATGGTCGCTCGTAAGAGCTAACCAAAACATAACAAAGGCCGCGATGCAATCGCGGCCTTTGTCGTTAACTTCCCCCAAACTACCATCGCACCAGCAGCAACCGCTCATTCTCCGCTTCACCCTGCGTGATCGCAATCTCCGCATCCGCTCGTTCCATCACACTCGCAAACCGATCTCCCCACTCCACCATCACCAGCGCATCGTCCGCTTCGGCCATCTCCCACAACCCAATCCCCTCAATCTCTCGTTCCTCTTCGAGCCGATATAGATCCAGGTGAATCAGCCGCGTCTTCCGCCCCTTGTACTCGTGCACCAGGGTAAAAGTAGGGCTCGTAACCTCTTTGGAATCAACACCAAAAGCCGCTGCCATTCCTCGCACCAGCGTAGTCTTCCCCATCCCCAGGTCTCCCCGCAGCACCACCAGCTTAGGCGCTGGCAGCATCTCCGTCAGCATCTCACCCAGCCCCAAAGTCCCATTCTCACTGCGCGTCCGCAACCGCTTCTCCCGAGCCCACTCCTTCATCGCGCCACCATTCCATTCAAAGCAGTTCCCGAGGTCCACGTAAACCCATCCACATCCTTCACGCGTGCGCGAAATGCCCGCCAAAGGTGTCCCACCGTATCCATAGCGAGCACCGTATGCTCATCCTGCGCCAGGCAAGCAAAATCTCCAGCCAGCCCATGCAGAAAAACTGCTGCCTCCACCGCGCCAGCGACATCCTCCGCGCCATATTGGGCCAGCATCGCGGCCACAATCCCCGTCAAAATATCCCCACTCCCTCCTTTGGCCATCGACGGATTCCCCGTAGTATTCACAGCAATCCTCCCATCCGGATGCGCCACCAGCGTTCGCCAGCCCTTCAACACCAGCGTCACACCATGTTCGGTTGCAAACCGCCGCGCCAGCCCCACGCGATCGACCTCCACCTCCTTCACCGTCATCCCCACCAGCCGAGCCATCTCCCCCGGATGCGGTGTCAACACAATCGTTCGCGGCTTACCCTTCGCCGCCGTGGCCTTCACAATCTTTTTCAGTAGCAAAGTCTTTCCCGCCAACGCATTCAGCGCATCCGCATCGATCACCATCGGCAGCTTCACGCGCTCCACAAACATCCGCACCCACTCCGGCGTCGACCCCTCCTGCCCCAACCCCGGCCCAATCCCCACCACCGAAATCCCCTTCAGCAGCGTAGCCAGTGGAGTCTCATCCAAAGCCTCCAGTGCCAGCCCACCCGAACCC
>JBAVDD010000384.1:0-12509 GCA_049587035.1 Acidobacteriaceae bacterium
AGAGGACTAAAGCGAGGGTGCCGATGGTGGCGTTGCGCTCGGAGATGCCGGAGCGGACCAGGATGCGCTGCAGGACGAAGGCCAGGGCCATGGCTACCAGCAGGACGCTCATGCGAACGGAGGTGAAGGAGAAGCCGAAAAGCTTGATGAAAGCCGCGCCGAGGTAGAGCTGCCAGCCGAGAATCGGTGTTTCTACGCCGTTGTAGAGAATGTGGCCGGTGGTTGCGAGCCGGTGCGCGCTCACGATGTAGGTCGAATCGTCGCAGATGCCCATGTTGGCGAAGGGGCGGCTGATGAGTTCGCAGGCGAGCACGGCGAGGGCGCAGACGAGGGCCGAGATGCGGTATCTGCGGATGAGTTGCAAGGAGCCTCCGGGTCGCCTCGACAAGAACAGATGCGGATATTTGATGTGGCGCGAATGTCGCAAGGGTCGTAGGCTGAGGATACCAAACAGTGAATGCGGAGCTGGGGCGCCTGTTCTGCTGGGAGAGGCGCGCGACCGTTGTACGGCTATGCTTGAACTCGGACGCGAGAATGAAGCTGTACGAAGGATGGGATCTGTTGCCGCATACTGAAGAGGGGGGATCTCATTGTTGACGATCGACGCAACCAGGCGCCGCCGCATCCTTGGGTTCTGCCTGGTCCTGGTGGGATGCATGTTCTTTGGGGTGCGGGGCTATCACGATCAGAAGCTGGCGCTGCAGAGCTTTGACTTCAAGCCGGTGTACAGCAGCACGCGTTGCCTGATCGACGGATGCGACCCGTACGACTCGGTGCAGATTGAGCAGGAGTATCTACAGCATGGGGGAGACGGCTCGGACCTTCGGCCGTTCCGTCCGTTCAACGCAAACTATCCGCCGTCGGCGCTGTTCCTGGTGATTCCGCTGGCGCTGCTTCCGTTTGAAGTGGCGCGGGCGATCTGGTTGTGCATTGGAATCGTTCTGTTCAGCTGCGCGGCGCTGTGTGTGGCGGACCTGTGCGTTGGGAGGCGAGCGCTGTGGGCGCAGGGCCTGCTTGCGGTGTTTGTGGTTTCGAGCACGATGCTGATTATGCTGGGACAGCCGGCGATGTTCGCGATCAGCCTGGCAGTGATTGGTGCGTGGAGTTTTCTGCGGCAACGATGGCTGGCGCTCGGCGTGGTGGCGTTTGCTGTCAGCCTGACCTTCAAGCCGCATGATGGGGGACTGATCTGGCTCTTCTTTCTGCTCTCTGCCGGCGGTGCTGCTGTGGTGGGTTCCTCTGCCGCGAGAGGAAGGGTTGCACGAGGGGTGAGCTTTCGGCGGCTCGCGCTCTATACGCTTGCGGCGGCGATTGTGCTGTTGACGCCGGGAGTGCTGCTGGCCTTTCACCATCCGGCATCGGCCCATTGGCCGCAGGAGCTGCACACCAACCTGGTGGGCATTGCCGCGCACGGGCAGGCCAGCGATCCTGGACCGACGAACGGAGAGGTGCAGAGTATTGCCAGCCTGCAGGCGGTGTTCGCGCTGGTGCATGATGTGCCGCGCTTCTACAACCTCACGGCGTATGCCACGTTCCTGCCGCTGTTTTTGGCATGGCTGTACCTGGTGGTGCGGCGAGGGAGAGGGGTTGCACGACAGCGGGTCGATGAGGATGGGCGCGACGGGGTTTCAGACGCTGACTTGATGGCGCTGGCGGCGGCGGCGGCGTTGAGCTTTCTGCCGATTTATCATCGTCAGTACGACACTCGGTTGCTTTTATTGATGTTTCCTGCCGTGGCAGTGCTTGCCTCAGGCTACCGGTGGATGGGTAGAGCTGCCATCGTGCTGAGTGGGGTGGCGATCGTCGCAATGTCGCACCAGTTTGTGCATTTAGGACCACTGCTGGTTCGGCGGGGCGTAAGGCTACCGGGAGCGGCATGGTTGCTATTCTTTCGCCCGTTGCCGTTGATGCTGCTGCTGTTGAGTTGCTTCTTTCTGTATGGCATGTTCGTGGCCGGCGGCAAAGAACGGAACGGTTAGGTTGCGTAGTTATTCCGGTTGCGCCGGTTTGGCTGCAGCGAGGTCGCAGGCACGCCAGAGATACCAGCTGGCCGCGGAACGCCAGGGAGTCCACTTTTTGGCGCGACGTTCCATTTCGGCGAGGGTCGGGAGTAGGGCTGGGGTGACCTTGGTGGTGGGTTTGAGGCCCTGGAAGGTTAGGGCGAAGCCTTTGCGGACACCATAATCGCTGGTGGGGAAGACGTCGGGGCGGCCGAGCCGGAAGATGAGAAGCATCTCGACGGTCCACTTGCCGATGCCGCGGACTTGCGTCAGGTGCTCGATGATCGCTTCGTCGGACATGCGACGGATAGCAGCGAGGGTTGGTACGGTTCCGTCGAGGGTTTTGGCGGCGAGGTCGCGGAGGGCGAGCGTCTTGTTGCGGGAGAGGCCGGCGGCGCGGAGCTGCGGGGTGGGGACGTCGAGGACCTGCTGGGGAGTGGGGTGAATGGGGTAGAGCGTGGGCATGGGTTGGAAACCGGCTATCAAGCGGGCGTGGATGGTGGCCGCGGCTTTGCCGTGGAGCTGCTGGTAAATGATGGCTTCGGTGAGGGCTTCGAAGGGCGATTGCTTCGAGGCGAGGCGCAGGGTGAACGGGCCGACGCGGGAGATGAGGCGCGCCAGTTTGGGATCGGCGGCGGAGAGCGTGGCGACGGCGGCGACGGGGTCGTAGGGGAGCTTGCGGGTGGGGCCGAGGCGGCGGGGCATGAGAAGAATGATAGGCCGTGGCAGTAGGTGGAGGCGCAGGCAGGAGATTTCCACAGGGAATGCGAAGCTTGGGCGGGCGACGGGTTGGGGAGTTAGGACTTTGGTTCGCGGGGTTTGATGGAGGATAGAAAGGATAAGAAAAAACTTTGCGGGGTGCAAGATTTGACCGATAAGCGACCAACATTGCGGGTATCGATGAGCGTGGAGCGATCGTTATCCCATCTCTATTTGCGGCTGTTATACTCGACTTCTCCGAAACAGTGGCTGCAGGCGGAACTTGTCTGCGTCGGTAATAAGTTTCAGTCGTCCATCCGCAACAACGAAGTACTCAACCTCAACAGTGGTTTTCTGACGCAGAGGAAGCAGGAACGGATTCATGGCGCAAGTATTTGACCGCAGCTCAAATGCCCTGGCTCGCGCAAGCCTGGTGCTGACGGGCTTGATTGTCATCGTAATCGGGGTGACGCTGAACAGCTTGCAGCGGTCGCCGTGGGTGACCAGGCAGGGACAGCGTCCGGACCAGCCGGTCCCTTTCAGCCATATGCACCACGTAGAGGGACTGGGGTTGCAGTGCCAGTACTGTCATACGTCGGTGGAGAAGAGCTCGTATGCAGGCATACCGCCGACGAAGACGTGCATGAACTGCCACTCGCAGATATGGACGGATGCGCAACTGCTGGAGCCGGTGCGCAACAGCTGGGCGACGGGGGCGTCGATCCAGTGGATCAAGGTGCACGATCTGCCGGACTATGTGTACTTCAATCATGAGATTCATGTGAACAAGGGCATTGGATGCGCGAGCTGTCATGGGCGCGTGGATGAGATGCCGCTGATGTATGAGCAGAACTCGCTGCAGATGGAGTGGTGTCTGAATTGCCACCGGAATCCGGCAGTGAATTTGCGGCCGACTGCGGAGATCTACAACATGGCGTGGGCGGCTCCATCGAGCGAGAAGCCGGTGTGGTGCGCTCCGACTGGCGTGACCGGGCCGACAGCGCAGCAGGTGGGTTGCGTGACGAATGATCCGGTGGCGAGCAATCCGGAGCTGGCGCAGGTGAACAACCCGACCGGGCTGGACAAGGCGCAGACACTGCCCAATGTTTCGGCGGTGGGGATACCGGTCAACTATGTGAAGTTCACCAGCCAGGTTGAGCTGGGGCACTACTTGATGAAGCAGTACCACATCCGCACAGCCAATGAGCTGGCAAGCTGCGAGGTGTGCCACCGATGAGCGAGACACGAATGGAAACCGAGCAGGCGATGGCAGGAGAGAATCAGGCGCAGGTGGTTACGGCGATTGCGCCGGCGCAGCAGCCTAAAATGACGTTGGCCGAGGTGCGCGCCAAGCTTGATGGCAAGGGTGGCAAACGTTACTGGAAGAGCCTGGATGAGTTGGCCGATACGCCGGCGTTCCAGGAGCTGATGCAGGAAGAGTTTCCGCGGCAAGCTTCCGCAGGCGAGTGGGTGGATGCATTCAGCCGGCGCAGTTTTCTGAAGGTAATGGGCGCGAGCTTTGCGCTGGCTGGTCTGGCGGGTTGTACCAAGCAGCCGGATGAGCCGATCTTCCCGTACATCAAGCAGCCGGAAGACCTGGTGCTGGGCAAGCCAATGTACTTTGCGACATCGCATCCGTTTTCGACGGGCGCGATTCCGGTGTTGGTGAAGTCGGATGCGTTCCGGCCGATCAAGGTGGACGGGAACCCGGAACATCCGATGTCGAAGGGCAAGTCGGATGCATTTACGCAGGCGACGCTGCTGGATTTGTACGATCCAGATCGCTCGCAGTTCCCGCGTTTCCGCGGCGAGCAGGCGGACTTCAGCAAATTCCAGGAAGACTTTGCGACGGCGGTTGGGAACACGAAGACGGGCGAGGGCGTGGTGTTCCTGTCGGAGACGATTACATCGCCAACGCTGGCCGATCAGTGGAAGCAGGTGCAAGCCAAGTACCCACAAGCCAAACTGGTGCAGTATGAGCCGGTGAATCAGGATGCGGGGCGTGCGGCGTCGAAGGCTGCGTTTGGAGACTACTACGACACGCAGTACATGCTGCAGGATGCGGACGTCGTTCTCACGCTGGACGCGGACTTTCTGGGCGGGATTGGGTTCCCGGGATTTTTGCCGATGTCGGCTGCGTGGGCGGCGCGGCACCGGTTCGATAAAGACAAGCCGATGAACCGGATGTATGCCGTGGAGACCATGCCCACGGTGACAGGCTTCAAGGCCGAGCACCGTTTGGCGCTGAAGCCGAGCGATATTGACGCGTTTGCCAATGCGCTGGCGGGCGGAAGTGCGACGCTTGCGAATCCAGAGGCGCAGAAGTTTTTGTCGGCGGTGCTGGACGATATCAAGAAGTCCGGCGGGCGGTTTGCCATTGTGGTTGGGCCGGGCAGCTCGCTGGCTTGCCATAACGCGGCGCTGACGGTGAATGCGGCGCAGGGTGCGGTAGGCAAGACGGTCGTCTACACAGAGACAGTTGCGCCGATGCCGAGCGAGCATGTTGCGGACCTGAAGGCGCTGGTCTCCGACATGAACGCGGGCAAGGTTCAGTGGCTGGTGATGCTGGGCGTGAACCCGCTGTATAACGCTCCGGTTGACCTGGAGTTTGAGAGTGCGTTCAATCAGGTGCCGAATACAGTCCATCTGGGCTCGCATCTGGACGAGACGGGATTCTATTCCAACTGGCACATCAACAAGACGCACTACCTGGAGAGCTGGACAGACGCGCGTGCGTACGACGGCACAATATCGATTGTGCAGCCGATGATCGATCCGCTCTATGGCGGCAAGAGCGCACACGATGTGTTGCAGGCGCTGCTCAATCCGGAGGTAAGCGCGTATAACGCGGTGCTCGCGTATGCGAAGACGTACCTGAAGGCGGGCGGCGGCGATACGAAGAGTGTGGCGGCGAAAGCTCCCGCTGCGACGTCGGCGAGTGCGGGTTCGAAGGCGGTGTCCGGCGATGCTGCCTCGAAGGCCGCGCTGGGGCTGGCTGCGGCGGATACTCCATTGGAGCTGGCGTGGCGCAAGGCGCTGCATGATGGCTGGGTTGCGGACACGGCGTTTACGCCGAAGTCGCTGGGTGCGCCGAAGGGTGCTCCGATGACCGCGAGTGCGGCTGCCGCTGGAAGCGAGATCGAGATCAGCTTCCGGCCGGACTCGTCGCTCTATGACGGCCGCTACGGCAACAATGGCTGGCTGCAGGAGCTGCCCAAGCAGGTGACGAACATGAGCTGGGACAATGCAGCGCTCATGAGCATGGACCTGATGGGTAAGCTGGGCATCGAGGAGAATGAGGCGATTGAGCTGACGCTCAACGGCCGCAAGATCATTACGCCGGTACTGATGCAGCCAGGTCACCCGAACGATTGTGTGACGGTGCATCTGGGCCTCGGACGGCGCGCGGAGTGTGGACGCGTGGGCGCTGGTGTCGGGTTCAATGCGTATGCCCTGCGGACGGCGGATCAGCCTATGTCGGCTGGCGGATTGACGGTGGTGCGCGGCAAAGGGATGTACGATCTGTGCGTCACGAAGGTGCACAACATCGAGCATCGCGGAAGCTATGCGCAGCGCGATCTGGAGCATCCGGAGTTCGACACGGAGGGAACGTACTCGCTGGCCGGGCATGAGGCGATGGAGCGGTCCATCATCCGCTACGCGACCTACGAAGAGGCGATGAAGAACCCCGACTTCGCGCACCTGGGCACGAAGGACTCCAATGACACGCTAGTGGACAAGGTTGGATATAACCCGCAGGGCGAGGCGGTTCCACACGAGGAGAGCTTCTATCCGGACAACTGGCGGTATGACCACATCGAGCTGGTTGGCGATGGAACGAAGGTCCTGCAGAACAAGTGGGGCATGTCGATTGACCTGAACTCCTGCGTGGGTTGCAACGCGTGCATCATGAGCTGCTACGCGGAGAACAACATTGCGGTAGTGGGACGCGAGCAGACCAAGATTGGCCGCATCATGCAGTGGATCCGCATCGATACGTACTTCGAGGGCGATCTGCATGCACCGATTGCGCACTTCCAGCCAATGCTTTGCCAGCACTGCGAGAGCGCGGGTTGCGAGCAGGTCTGCCCGGTGGGTGCGACGATCCATACGCCAGAGGGCCTCAACACAATGGTGTACAACCGTTGCGTTGGAACCAGGTACTGTTCGAACAACTGCCCTTACAAGGTGCGGCGGTTCAACTTCCTGCTGTACTCGGATTACGATACGGAGAGCCTCAAGTTCATGCGCAATCCGGATGTAACGGTGCGCTCGCGCGGTGTGATGGAGAAGTGCAGCTACTGCATCCAGCGCATCGAGGCGGTGAAGATCGAGGCCGACAAGAACAACCGCGCGATCGCCGATGGAGAGATCCTGACGGCTTGCCAGCAGGCGTGCCCGACAGATGCGATCGTCTTCGGCAATATGAACGATCCGAAGTCGCGCGTGGTGCAGCGCAAGGCTGAGGAGCGCGACTACCAGGTGCTTGCAGATTTGAACTACCGCCCGCGCACGACGTATACCGCTGGCGTCATCAACCCGAACGCGGAGCTTGCATAATGGCTACCAAGGGACCTGTCCCCGAAACCGTCGACCCGATGATTGACCCGCGCACCGGCGAGTACGCGGTCATCGCGCCGGGACACACGTTCAAGAGCGTGACGCAGAAGATCGCCGGCATCGTTTTGACGTCCAACACGCCGGTGGCGTGGCTGGGCGGTCTGTTTCTCGCGGGCACGGTTGCGCTGGGCGTCGTGATTGCGGTGACGTGGCTGGTGCTAAAGGGCGTGGGCATCTGGGGCGTCACGATTCCGGGTGCATGGGGCTTCGCGATCATCAACTTCGTTTGGTGGATCGGTATCGGCCACGCGGGCACGCTGATCTCGGCGATCCTGCTGCTGTTCAAGCAGGGCTGGCGCAACTCGATCAATCGGTTTGCAGAAGCGATGACAATCTTCGCAGTGTGCTGCGCGGGTATGTTCCCGCTGCTGCATATCGGGCGTCCATGGCTAGGGTACTGGCTGCTGCCGTATCCGAACTCGATGAACGTTTGGCCGCAGTTCCGCAGCCCGCTGGCATGGGACGTGTTCGCGGTTTCGACATATGCGACGATCTCGGTGGTGTTCTGGTACATCGGCATGATTCCCGACCTGGGGACGCTGCGCGATCGTGCGACGATGCCGTTTGCAAAGTACATGTACGGCATGCTGAGCCTGGGGTGGAGAGGCTCTACGCGGCACTGGATCCGGTATGAGTCGGCGTCACTGCTGCTGGCGGGTTTGAGTACGCCGCTGGTGCTCTCGGTGCATACGACGATCAGCTTCGACTTCGCAGTGGCGGCGATGGCCGGTTGGCACACCACTATTTTCCCCCCTTATTTTGTGGCGGGAGCGGTGTACTCGGGCTTTGCGATGGTGCTGACGCTGGCGATTCCGATCCGCAAGTTCTACCACCTGGAAGACCTGGTGACGCTGCGCCACCTGGACAACATGGCAAAGGTGATGCTGGCGACGGGCTCGATTGTGGCGTACGGGTATGGCATGGAAGTGTTCATGTGCTGGTACTCGGCGAGCCACTGGGAGTTCTTCATGATGTGGAACCGCATGTTCGGTCCGATGGGCTGGGCGTACTGGGTTCTGATCCTGACGAATATCGCGATTCCGCTGACGACGCTATGGAGCCGCAAGCTGCGCGTGAATGTGGGCTACCTGTTCTTCCTGTCGTTTGTGGTGAACATCGGTATGTGGTTTGAGCGCTTCGTGATCGTTGTGACCAGCCTGTACCGCGACTACCTGCCGTCGAGCTGGGGAACATTCCGCGCGACCAAGTGGGATTACATGCTGTTCATTGGAACCTGGGGGCTGTTTAGCTGCCTGTTCCTGCTGTTCGCGCGCCTGGCGCCGATGATTCCGATGTCCGAGATTCGGATGATGTTGCCGCAGTCGAAGGTTCGTCCAGGTGGAGCCGATGCAGAAGTTGTTGTTCAGGAGGCGCTCTAATGCCACCGCGTGAGGGAGTGTACGGCCTGCTGGCCGAGTTCGATACGCCGAGTGAGTTGGTACATGCGACGGAGATGGCGCACCGCGCGGGATATCGACGCATGGAGAGCTATACGCCGTATCCAGTAGAGGAAGCGGCCGAGGCGCTGCGTTTCCACAAGACGCGCGTGCCTCTGCTTTGCTTGTTGGGCGGCCTGGCAGGGTTGGTGACAGGAGCGCTGCTCGAGATCTGGATCAACGTGTGGGGGTATCCGCTGAATATTCGCTCGATGCCGCTGTTCAGTTGGCCGGCGTTCGTGGTTCCGGCATACGAGATGACGATCTTGCTCTCGGGCTTGTCGGCCGCCTACGGCATGCTTGCGCTGAACGGGTTGCCACAGCTGTATCACCCGCTATTCAATGCACCGAACTTTGCCAGCGGCGCGACATCGGACAAGTTCTTCCTCTGCCTGGAAGCGACCGACCCAAGGTTTGAGCTGAGCAAGACGCGGGAGTTTCTGGAGCAGTTTTCGCCGGTCTCCGTTGTGGAGGTCGACCACTAGTGAGATACGAGATGCAAGATACGAGATACGGGCGGATGATGCGTGCAGGCGTAGCCGCGACGGCGATGGCTGCGACGCTGTTGCTGGCCGGTTGCCGGCTGGACATGCATAACGAGCCGAAATTTATTCCGCAGCGCGGGACGACGTTCTTCGCGGATGGCCGGTCGGCGCGTCCGCAGGTGGAGAACACAGTGGCCCGCAACCAGATGGACGAGGACACGTACTTCTATACCGGCATCGAGAACGGGAAAGAAGGTGACGGCCTCCCGATTCCGCTGAATGCCGCGACGATGGAGCGCGGTCAGGAACGGTACAACATCTATTGCACGCCCTGCCACTCGCGCGTGGGCAACGGGAACGGAATGATTGTGCAGCGCGGGTACCGGCCGGCGGGTGACTTCCATACGGACCGACTGCGTAACGCTCCGCTGGGACACTTCTTTGCAGTGATGACGAATGGATATGGAGCGATGCCGGATTACTCGGCGCAACTGACGCCGGCTGACCGTTGGGCGGTTGCAGCGTATATCCGCGCACTACAGTTGAGCCAGAATGCGAAACCGAGCGATATAGGCCCGGGCGGGCATGTGGAAGATCTCCACGCGATTGCGAAGGACCTTGGAATGCCCTCGAGCTTCGCGGATCCATGGGCGCTGCCGTCGACGGCGATATATGGAACGCCCAACGGCCAGGACAACGGGATTCCGGGCCAGCCAATGGGGACGCCGCCGGCTGGAGCGGGTGCGCATTATGGGCAGGGAGCGACGCAGAACTCTGGCCAGCGTGATTCTGGCGGCCAGCCAACCGCTCCGGTCTCCAACGGTACACCGTATGGCCATCCGTACTAGGACAGGGATGCAGGAACAGAGATTCGAGATGAGCAACTACAGGATTGAAGGCGACTGACGCATGGAAATGGCAAACGAACATCACGGAGCGGACCTGACGCTGGGACATGCACACCACGGTCCGCGCACGCTGCCCGCCGTTCTGACAGCACCCGACGCCGTTACGACGTGGCGCACGCGAGCGGCGATTGTGGCGGTCGTCTTCGGCCTGATCTCGCTGGTATTTTTATTCGTTCCGCTCGGCAAGGAGCATCTGCTGCGCGCGTACCTGATGGGGTACATGACGTGTTTCAACTTTGTTGGCGGCGCGTTGTGCTTTCTGATGGTGCAGTATGTGTCGGGTGGCAAGTGGGGCCAGATTCTACGGCGGCCACTGGAGGCGATGACGCGGACCATCTGGGTGCTCATCCTGATGACGTTGCCTGTACTCCTGCTGATGAAGCACCTCTATCAGTGGGCGGCTTTCCCCAACTTTACGGCGACGCTGTCGGCCTACAAGCACGGGTTAATGACGCAGGAGCAGCAACTGACGGCGAACTCCAAGCACACGATGCTGGACCCGACGGCCGCGTGGATCCAGGCGGCGATCGTGCTCGGCCTGATGGCGCTGATCATCACGATCCTCAACTACTGGTCGGTGCAGCGCGACGCGGACCCGGCCGCCGGTACCGTGGCGAGCTTCGACAAGTGGCGCGTGCGGTTCGAGAATCTTTCGGGACCGTCGATTCTGCTGTATGTCGTGTTGATGACGGACTTCGTGATTGTGTTTGTGAAGTCCCTGGACGTGACCTGGTACTCGTCGGTGTATGGCCTGCAGTTTCTTGTGGCGCAGGGATACGCGGTACTGGCGCTGGGCATCCTGACCCTGATCCTGCTCTCGCGCTATGAGCCGATCAAGACGATGTTTCGCACCACCGAGCAACACGATCTGGGCAAGCTGGCGTTTGCGTTCGTGATGCTCAACATCTATCTCTGCTTCGCGGAATTCCTGATCATCTGGTCGGGCAATGTGCCGGACGAGATTCCGTGGTATCTGCATCGCATTCATGGCGGTTGGTGGACGATCTGCTCGCTGGATGTGATCTTCCACTGGGTCATTCCGTTCGTCATCCTGCTTTCACGCGACATCAAGCGCTCCAAGCACAAGATGATCTGGCTGTGCTGCATCATGCTGCTGGCGCGGTTGATCGATATGTTCTGGTTGATTGAGCCGAACTTCAAGGACGCAGCGAGCAATCTGCACATTACCGGCAATATCGGCATCTTGGCGTACGTAACAGTGCCGATCTCGGTGGTCGCCTTCTGGATGGTGTTTTACCTGAACGAGTTGAAGAAGCGGCCGTTGATCAACGTGAACGACCCGCATACGGAAGAGCTTCTGGAGCCTGAACATGCACACTGAGGGACACGACAAGGGAGAGATCGAATCGATCAAGGCTCATCGCGAGACAGTGCGAGATGCCGAACACCCGGGCTATGAGACCCAGGACGTCAGCGTCGGCGGCATCATTACGTTTCTCGCCGGCCTCGCGGGCTTCGTCACGATCTTCTTTTTCTTCTGCTTCGCGATGGGCAAGGCCATCAACTATGCGCTGATCCAGCACGACGGTGCGTCGGACAAGTGGCACGCATCTGTAGATATGGGAGCGCCACCGCACGGAATAAAACGAGAAGACCTGACCTCAGACGCGACCATGGAGCAGCGAGAACTGGCGCAAATGACCAAGGTCTTCCCAACGCCACGGTTGGAGACGGACAATGGCGAGCAGGACATAGCCGATCTACACTCGCGCGAGGACTTGCTGCTTAACTACTACAGCACCTCGCACGATCTGCCGGCGGGCACGATTCGCATTCCGATCGATCGAGCGATGCAGTTGATCATCCAGCGCGGACTGCCGCAGGCTCCTTCGCCGATGCAGCCGGGGATGTTGATGGCCGGCGAGGCGACGCCGACTGTAACGGCGCCGCTGACGAACGGTTTTGCGCGCACGGGCTATGAACTTCAGGCCATCGAGTTGCGTGAAGAGAAGAACGAATTCAATCGTGCCGAGGGCAAGCAGTAGGTTGCGGCATCAGGCAAACGCGGGACGGAGAGCAGGGCAGTGATCGCAGGTCGCACAACTCGCAGCATGGCAGTCTTTGCAGGGCTGGCGCTGGCGTTTGGCTTGATGGCCATGCCGCTGCGAAGCCGCGCGCAGGTTTCCAGCTATGGCGACAAGACCGAGGGCAAGAACCTGAATAATGAGCTGCCGACGGTGCTGCGCGACGTGCAGGTGACCCAACATCTGAATGCGCAGCTTCCACTGAGCGCGGCGTTCGTTGATGACCATGGGCAGCCGGTGACGCTGGGCAAGTACTTCGACGGCAAGCACCCTGTAATCCTGACGACGGTGTACTACAACTGCCCGATGCTGTGCT
>JBAVDD010000385.1:0-4442 GCA_049587035.1 Acidobacteriaceae bacterium
CCACATAGGACGTCGTCATCCTGAGCGAAGCGAAGGCCCCCGCATTTGCTCTTGCCTTCGAGCTAAAAGCTAGAAGCCGCTCTACCCCTCCACAAACGACTACTCCGCCGGAGCCGCTCCCCCCACCCCATCGGTCTTCACCGCCGGCACCGCCACCTGCATCTCCAGATTCTTCGCCCTTTCCCTCTGCTCCGTCACATACGCATCCACCACCTGCGCCGCCAAATGCGCCGAGCGATCTCCCCAAACCCCATGCTCCCACAACACCGCCACCACAATATCCGGATTCCGTCGCGGCGCCATCCCCACAAACCACGCATTCGGCAGCGTATTATGTCCATGGTTCGTCCGAGCCAGCGCCTCATGGCTCATCACCTGCGCCGTGCCCGTCTTCCCTGCAAAATCAATTCCCTCCAAATGCGACGCCTTCGCCGTATTGAACCCACCCGGCTGCGTCGTCTCCGCCATTCCATCCGTAATAATCTCCCAGTTCTGCGGCGTCAGCGGGATCGTCTTGTCTCCCGACCCCGGAAATTCCGCCTGAATCTCCTGCGCCTCCTCCCCGCTCAACTCACTAGGAAACACCAGGTGCGGCCGCACCAGCACACCCCCCGATGCAATCCCTCCCAGCGCCCGCGCCAGTTGCAGCGGCGTCACCTCAATCGCCCCCTGCCCAATCCCCACCGAAATCACCTCACCCGGATACCACGGCTGATGCAGCACCTTCTCCTTCCACAACACCGAAGGCATCAGCCCCGTAGCCTCATCCGGCAGATCCACCCCCGTCTTCTCTCCAATTCCCACACTCTTCGCATAGGTCGAAATCGTATCGATCCCCAGCTTCTCCGCCAGCGTATAGAAGTACGTATCGCAGCTCCACGGAATCGCATGTTCAATATCCACCATCCCATGGTGCACATCGCACGCATGGAACTGCCCATAGAACACCCCGCCCCCGTTGCAAAACACCTTCAGCGTCTGCGCAACATTTGACTGCAGCCCCGCCAGACTCATAATGATCTTGAACGTAGACCCCGGAGCCAGCTGCGCCTGGATCGCCTTGTTCATCATCGGATGGTCCGGGTTGTCCATAATCGACTTCCAGTAAACCGGCGACAGCTTCGTCGTAAACTCATTCGGATCAAACGTAGGCCGCGACACCATCGCAAGGATCTCGCCCGTATGCGGATCCATCGCCACAATCGACCCCGTCTTGCCTTCCATCGCCCGCTCGGCAGCCATCTGCACATCGAGGTCAATCGTCAGCTTCAGGTCCTTACCCGGAACCGCCAACTCCTCGCCACTCTGCCCCACTTCCTTACCGTGCGAGTTCACAATGATGTCGCGCGATCCATCCTGTCCCCGCAGAATCCCGTCATACGCCTCTTCAATCCCCGACTTGCCCACCACATCGCCCGGCTCATACGCCGCATACCGCTCATCATTAAGATCGGCCTCGCTCACCTCACCCACATACCCAATCACATGCGCGAGGAACCCATCCTTCGGATAAAGCCGCCGCTCCGTATCCAGCGTCTCCAGCTCCGGCAGATCATCCTTGTGCGCCGCAATGAACGCCTGCTCATCCGGCGTAATATCCTGCTTCAGCGGAATCGGCTGATACTTCGGCGCGTACTGATAGTGCCGCAACAGCGCATGGATCTGCTCCACCGGCATATGCAGCCCCTCTGCAATCAAAGGCAGATCGGCCTCCATCTCCTTCTGCTGCTCCCGCACCAGGAAGCAAGTCACAGAAGGATAGTTGTCCACCAATATCCGCCCATACCGATCAAAGATCCGTCCCCGAGGCGCGAGCACCGGAACCTTCCGCACCCGGTTCTGCTCGGCCAGCACCCGATACTGATCCGCACCCAGAATCTGCAACCGCCACAACCAGCAGCCCAGCACCACCAGCACAGCGGCCACCACATACTGCGAAACATGCAGCTTCGTAGCCGACAATTTTTCCTTGCGACCGACGCTGTCCATTTCCATGCTGCAGCCCCTGCTTCCTCTTCAAATTCTACGTCCGCCAACTCCCGCTCAGCGAACTCCAAACCCTCGCCGTGCGCGTAGCACCTAGTCCCGAATCCGAAACCGATCCAGCACATAAAACACCGGCACCGCCACCACGCAGTTCGCCGCCGCGGACATCAACTCCACCCACGGCAGCAACTGGTAGGACGGCTCACCCAGCAACCAGTGAGCAATCAGATAAAGCAGCCCGCTCTGCGCCAGACTAAGCGCAAACACCAGCACCACGCGGTTAATCACATTATCGATGTCCACCGCAAACCCCAGACTAGCGGCCACATACCCCACCACACCCTTCGCAATCCCATCCACCCCAAACGGATGATTCGTAAGCCCATCCTGAAACAACCCAATCAACGTGCCGGTGACAGTACCCGCAATAGGACTCCGCCGCGACACCGCAAAAAAAATCGTGGCAATCAACGGCAGATCAATATGGATCAGCCACGGAAACGTCTTCGGCAGCAGCGCCTGCAGCAGAATGCAGATCAGCGGCGCCATCACCGTAACCCCGGGATGGAACCCATACTGATCCAGCTCTTCGCGAGATGTATAACTCCGCTCTGCCACTAAAAGTTCTCCCTGATCACTGTGGCCCTTCTTGCGGCGTCTGCTGTGGCGTCTGCGGCGTAGCACTCTTCGCCGCCGGAGCCCCCGGCGTCAAATCCGCAGCAGGAGCCACAGCCCCCGGCGAAAACCTATCCGCATGCTTCACCGCCTTAGGCCGCGGCAGCCCCGAGTTCAAAACCCCCGGCACCGCCCCCACCTGGCTCTCCGGATCATCCGACACCACAGCCCCCGCAGCCGCAGTCCCAGCAGCCGCAGCAGCAGTCCCACTCGCAGGCGGCGCAGCCCCCGCAGCTGGATGCAAACTAGGCAGCTTCTCCGCAATCAAATCCGCGGCCCGCTGATTCGCCTGTGCCGTAGCCTCCGCCGCATCCGCATCCGCCGCCGCCACAGCCGGCAGCGTAGCCGACGTCCCAGTAATCACCAGCACCTCTTCCAACCGACTCAAATTCGCTGCTGTCTTAATCACAATCGCTGTATAAGGCTGGTGCAGCGGGTCCGGCGCAATCGACTCCACCGTCCCCACCGTCAGTCCCCGCGGAAACACCAAATCTCCACCCGAAGTCACCACCGGCTCACCCACCTTAATCCGCGAGTCCGCCGTCAAGTTATTAATCTCCACCTGCCCCGTAGCCGACCCCCTTACAATCCCCCGAATCCGCGTAGTAGCCAAAATCACTCCCGCGCCCGACGACGGATCATTAATCAGCAGCAGCTGCGACGTATGCGGAAACACATCCCGAATCTTCCCCACCACGCCATCCGGCGTAATCACCGGCTGCTCTGGCTTCACCCCGTCATCGGAGCCCTTATCCAGATACAACACATGCGACCGCTCCGACCCACTAGTCCCAATCACCTGCGCCGCAACGGTGCTCGTTACATACTCCTGCTTGAACCCCAGCAGCTTCTGCAGCCTTCGTCCCTGCGCGGCATCCTCAGCAAACGACGCCTCCTCCACCCGCAGCCTCGCCACCTCATCCTTCAGCCGCGCATCCTGCTGCCGCGTCTGCCGCAGACTCACATAATCATTCCACCCACCCCGCACCCGCTCACTCATCCCATGCACCGCCGCCTCCAGCGGTGTCATCGACGTCACCGTCCACCGCCGCAGCAACGACACATGCTTCCCATCCGGAGCCGCCCCCAAACTCTCCATCGCCCGCGCGCTCGCCGTCACCTCCGCGTTCTTCACCGGACGCTGCACCTGCATCGCCAGCGCAATCACCTGCACCAGCACGATCGCAATCAACACCAGCGGATTTTTAAATCGCGTGAAAAATGAGTCCATCGTAAAGCAGCAGCAACAGGCGCGCAGCCATTCACCGCCACACCCTTCTCCATTATTTCATCTGCGCGTCTTTCCTGTGCCCGATCATTTCATCCCCGTACCCTCCCCGTCCCACCCAACCTCTTTCGCAGAACCCCCGCTGTTACCCCACTGCTACCATCATTCCGTGCCGTTCCAACTCTCCACCCCCGTAAAGTTCGTCAAGCGCATCGGCGACCGCATCGCCGCAGGCCTAACCGACCGCGGCATCTCCACCATCGAAGACCTCCTCTACCACCTGCCCTTTCGCTACGAAGACCGCCTACACCCCAAGCCTCTGGCACTCTACAACCACGGGGACATGGCCTCCCTGATAGGCGAGGTCCGAGGCACCGTCCTACTCCGCACCCGCTCCGGCCCCATCTTCGAAATGACCGTAGGCATCACCCCACCCGACCCCAACAGCGAAGCCGCCATGCAAGGCCTCCTCGCACCCCCACCAACCTTCGCCCCACCATCCCCCACAGATTTGTCATCTCGACCGGAGCGCAGCGCAGTGGAGAGACCTGCA
>JBAVDD010000386.1:0-20756 GCA_049587035.1 Acidobacteriaceae bacterium
CGGGAGACAGCAGGTTCTTCGCTGCGCTCAGAATGACAGACAGAAAAGCAGGGGCAACGGCAAAAGCAACGGCAAAAGCAAAAGCAACGGCAACGGCAAGTGCAGATCCCTGCGGGATGACAAACAAAATAGGCATAGGCTACGGTTCGGTGGTCGGAACCGCAGCCGCAGCCGCACTGACGAAGCGTTAGGGGAGGGTTTGGGCTTCTACGCTTAGGACTGCGGGTAGGTCGTGGGTAATGGCGGTCCAGGTGTCGCCGGCGTTGGGGCTGCAGTAGACTTGGCCGCCTGTTGTGCCGAAGTAGATGCCGCAGTCGTCCAGCTGGTCTACTGCCATGGCGTCGCGGAGGACGTTTACGTAGCAGTTGGATTGGGGGAGGCCTTTGGTTAGGGGCTCCCAGTCGTTGCCTCCGGATTTGCTGCGGAAGACTTGCAGCTTGCCGTCGAGGGGGAAGTGCTCGGAGTCGGACTTGATGGGGACTACGTAGACGGTTTCGGGTTGGTGGGTGTGGACGTCGATGACGAAGCCGAAATCGGTGGGGAGGTTGCCGGAGACTTCGGTCCAGTGGTCGCCGGCGTCGTCGGAGCGCATGACGTCCCAGTGCTTTTGCATGAAGAGGGTGTTGGGCGTGCGCGGGTTCATGGCGATGTGGTGGACGCAATGGCCTACTTCGGCGGTGGGGTTGGGCATGAAGTTGGAGACGAGGCCCTTGTTGATGGGCTTCCAGGTTAGGCCGGCGTCGTCGGAACGGAAGGCACCTGCGGCGGAGATGGCGATGACGATGCGGTTGGGGTTGGTGGGATCAAGGATGATGGTGTGGAGGCAGAGGCCGCCGGCGCCGGGTTGCCAGTGGGGGCCGGATTCGGTGTGGCGGAGGCCGGGGAGTTCTGTCCAGTTGGCGCCGCCGTCGGTGGTTTTGAAGAGGCCGGCGTCTTCTACTCCGGCGAAGCAGGTGTCGGGGTCGGTGAGCGAGGGCTCGAGGTGCCAGACGCGCTTGAACTCCCAGGGGTGGGGTGTGCCGTCGTACCACTGGTGGGTGCCGGGGGCGTCGGCGTAGGTGAACTGATTGTTGACGGGGGAGAAGGTGAGGCCGCCGTCGTCGGAGCGCTGTAGAAGTTGGCCGAACCAGCCGGAGGTTTGCGAGGCGTAGATGCGGTTGGGGTCTACGGGAGAGCCCTTCAGGTGGTAGAGCTCGAAGCCGGGGAAGTGGGGTTGGGAGATTTGCCAGGATTTGCGGGCGGCGTCGGAGGTGAGGATGAAGGCGCCTTTGCGGGTGCCGATGAGGAGGCGGATGCGGGACATGGGATCCTTTCACTACGAGTGAAAAGCTTTGACGCGAAGTGGGGAAAGTTTAACGCAAAGCTTCGCGAAGGGAAAGCTGAAAAGGGTAATGGCCGCGCGATTGGAATCGCGCGGCCATTGTGGTTGGTGCGTTGGTGGTTAGAGGAAGAGTGGAGCGAGCACCAGGGTGATCGTCGCGAGGAGTTTGATGAGGACGTGGAGGCTGGGGCCGGCGGTGTCTTTGAAGGGGTCGCCCACGGTGTCGCCTACTACGGCGGCTTTGTGGGCGTCGGATTTTTTGCCGCCGTACTTGCCGGTTTCGATCCACTTCTTGGCGTTGTCCCAGGCTCCGCCGCCGTTGTTCATGAGCATGGCCATGAGTACGCCTACGATGGTGCCTACCATGAGCAGGCCGGCTACCGCGGTGGCTCCGCCGAGGTTGACGGGGACTCCATTGACGGTGGGAACGGTGGAGAAGCCGCCGCGGGTTAGGACCTCGGTGCCGGCTCCGTAGACACTGCTGAAGTTGCGGAAGATGAGCCCGACGGCTACGGGCAGACCTACTGCCAGAATGCCGGGGAGGACCATTTCTTTTAGGGCTGCGCCGGTTACGATGCTGACGCAGCGGGCGTAGTCGGGCTTGCTGGTGCCTTCCATGATGCCGGGGTTTTCGCGGAACTGGTCGCGGACGTCTTTGACTACCATCTGGGCGGTGCGGCCTACGGCTTTGATCGCCATCGACGAGAAGAGGAAGACGAGCATTGCGCCTAGCATTGCGCCGGCGAAGACGGGGATTTCGGCCAGGTTGACGTTGGTGAAGGACCAGCCGGCGGGCATGAAGCCGGCGGGGCCGGCGGCTACTACTCGGCTGGTGACGAGAGCCTTGATCTCTTCGAGGTAAGCGGAGAAGAGTAGGAAGGCTGCCAGCGAGGCCGAGCCTACGGCGTAACCCTTGGTGAGGGCCTTGGTGGTGTTGCCGGCGGAGTCCAGCTTGTCGGTCTTGTCGCGGACGCTGTCGGGTTGGTTGGACATTTCGATGATGCCGCCGGCGTTGTCGGTGATGGGGCCGAAGGTGTCCATGGCCAGGATATAGGCGGCGCAGGATAGCATCCCCATTGTGGCGATGGCGGTGCCGTAGATGCCTTTGACGTAGTTGGATACGCCGGCGAGATGGACTCCGGAGAGACCTTTGACGCCGCAGTAGTAGCTGAGCAGAAGAGCTGAGCAGATGACTACTACAGGCATGGCGGGGGTTTCCATGCCTACGGCCAGACCGCTGATGATGTTGGTGGCTGGGCCGGTGAGGGAGGCTTCGGCAATGGATTGGACCGGGCGATAGCGGCTCTCGGTGTAGTACTGGGTGATCCAGACGAAGAGGAAGGCTGTTAAGAGGCCGATGACGCCGCAGAGGAAGAGGTAGAGGGGGTCGACGCCGGGGCCGTTGAGCATCTTCCAGACGATGCCAGCGAAGCCTGCCATGGCGAGGATGGAGGTTACGTAGAAGCCGCGGTTGAGGGCGCGCATGGGGTCTTCGTTGTCGTTGGTTTTGACTACCGCTACGCCGATGATGGAGGCGATGAGGTTGATGGCGTGGACCATCAGCGGGAAGAGGATGCCTTTGATGCCGAAGACGGGGTAGAGGGCCGCGCCGAGGATCATCGCGCCTACGTTTTCGGCGGCGGTGGACTCGAAGATGTCGGCTCCGCGGCCGGCGCAGTCGCCTACGTTGTCACCGACGAGGTCGGCGATGACGGCGGGGTTGCGGGGGTCGTCTTCGGGGATGCCGGCTTCTACTTTGCCTACGAGGTCGGCGCCTACGTCGGCTGCCTTGGTGTAGATGCCTCCGCCTAGCTGAGCGAAGAGAGCGACGAGGGAGGCGCCGAAGCCGAAGCCTACGAGCTCATAGACGACGTGTTGGGGATTGTTCAGGCCACCGAAGAAGAGGAAAAGGACTCCAATACCAATGAGGGCCAGCGCTACGACGACGAGGCCGGTGACCGCGCCGCCGCGCAGGGCGGACTGGAGGGCCTTATTGAGCGAGGAACGGGCTGCAGAAGCCGTGCGGATGTTGGCGCGGATGGAGACGTACATGCCGGTGAAGCCGGCGAGGCCGGAGCAGGTGGCTCCAACGAGGAAGGCGATGACGGTCTGGATGGCGACGTCGTGGGTGCTGGGAGAGAAGTAGTAACCGAGGAAGATGATGACGGCAAGGATGGCGGCCATAATGCCGATGGAGCGGTACTGGCGAGAGAGGAAGGCTTCGGCGCCTTCACGGATGGCGTCAGAGATGACGCGCATCTCGTCGGTGCCGGCGTCGCCGGAGATGACGACACGGGCGAGGATGAAGGCGGCGATGAGGGCCAGGACGCCGACGCTGAGGGCGATCCAGAGCCAGATAGTGTCGCTTGACTGCGGCATGGCCGGGGCATTTGAGGGGAGGTTCTGAAGGTTGAAGATCATTGCTGCGACTGCGCCTAGATTCATGAACAGAGTTCCTCTTGATTTTTCTCGAAAGGTGATGATGCGAATTACAGCAGGGAAAACGTGCGATTTGGCGATTGGGCGAATTAGAGCATACGCGCATGGGACGGTCAATGAAAGGGCGACGGTGACAGAGTGCCAGATTCGAGTCGGGGGGGAACGCCAAGGGGGAGGGCGGTGGCGTAAATTGGAGGAGCGACGGTCGCCTCCACCACAGTGGGCAAAGGACGCCTGCCGGGAACTACGGCTGTCAGGTGCACGTGTGAAGAGCAAGATCCATGATCTCGAGGGGTACTATGCACGATCGGTGTAGAACGTGGGTCTGGATTACGGGAGTGGTTTTGCTGGTCGGGTCGATGAGCCTGGGCGTGCGGGCTGCGGCCCAGACGCCGGCCGATGAGGGCACGGCTGCGCCGACTGAGGTGAGCCAGAGCGCGGTGATACAAAAGCGGACGATGGCGCCGCTGACGCAGGACTCCGATCCTGTAGCGTCGCCGGATGCGCAGAGTGTGCCGCCGGGGCCGGGGCAGTATCCGTCGCAGGCGGGCGTGATTACCAAGGAGAACGGACGCTACACGCTGGTGAGCAACGCTTACGAGGTGCGGCTGAATGCTTCGGTGTTCGACAGCGGGGGGCAAGAGGTGAACTCTCTGCCGGAGAGCGCCTTCAAGGTTTATGAGGATGGAGTGCTGCAGAAGATTGTGGGATTCCGGCATGAGGACCTGCCGATTTCGCTGGGGATCCTGATTGACAGCTCTGGTTCGATGTATGACAAGCGGCCGTCGGTGGATGCGGCGGCGCTGAACCTGGTGAAGCTGTCGAACCCGAAGGATGAGGCGTTCCTGGTGGATTTCAACTCGGAGCCCTATATTGACCAGGACTTCACGAGCAGCATTGCCAAGTTGCAGCAGGGGCTGAGCTACATCAAGGCGGGCGGAGGTACGGCGTTGTATGACGCTGTGATTGCGGCGGCCGATTACCTGTCGAAGAACGCGAAACAACCCAAGCAGGTGATATTGATTGTGACGGATGGGGACGATAACTCGTCGAATGCGACGCTGGATGAGACGATCCGGAGGGTGCAGGCGCTGGATGGGCCTTCGATCTATTGCATTGGGCTGCTGTTTGGCGGAGACCTGGATCATAAGGATGTGAAGCACTCCAAGGAGGTGCTGACCCAGCTGGCAGATGATACGGGCGGGGAGGCATACTTTCCGAAGAAGCTGGCGGATGTGGATGGGATTGCGCAGCAGGTGGCGCAAGCTATCCGGTCGCAGTACATGATTGAGTACCACTCGACCAAGCCAATGTCGGTGGGTGGGTACAGGACGATTCATGTGGATGCGGACGGGAAGGGATATCACGGGCTGCGGGTGAGGACGCGGGCAGGGTACTTCCCGAAGGTGGGCGCGCAGAGCACGCAGACGGGGGCGGGACAACAGTAGGTGCGGGCGCGGTTTTCAGCTTGGGAGAAATAAGCGGACGCAAATGCGGTAGTCTTTTCAGGTGGTGGAGCACGCTGGCTGCCCAAGCGGATTTGTCAAGACGATGCGCATTGGAAAAGATGTGACGGAGCTGGTGGGGCATACACCGATGGTGAAGATTAACCGCCTGGTGGGGAGTCGCGATGCTGAGCTGTGGGCGAAGCTGGAGACGATGAACCCGGGGGGAAGTATTAAGGACCGTGCGGCGCTGGGGATCGTGCTTGATGCGGAGCGGCGCGGAGTATTGAAGGCGGGCAATACGATCTGCGAGGCGACGGCCGGCAATACGGGCGTGGGGCTGGCGCTGATCGGCGTGCAGCGCGGATACAAGGTGAAGATTTTTATTCCCGAGGGGTTTGCGGAAGAGAAGTGCATCCTGATGCGTGGGCTGGGCGCAGAGGTGCAGCGTACTCCTGAGAGTGAGGGGATGGCCGGGGCGATCAAGAGAACGTTGGCGTTTGAGAGCCAGACGCCGGGAGCGTTTGCTGCGATGCAGTTTGAGAACCCGGCGAACGCAGACTTTCACGAGCAGACAACGGCGGTGGAGATCTTTGAACAGATGGAGGGTCGGATCGACGCAGTGGTGATTGGCGTCGGGTCGGCGGGGACGTTTACCGGGATTGCGCGGGCGATGAAGAAGCGGAGGAAGGATGTGCTGACGGTTGCCGTGGAGACGCAGGGCAGCGTGCTGCAGGGCGGAACTCCGGGGCCGCACCGCGTGGAGGGGATCGGGGTGGCTGAGATTCCGGCGACGTTCGATCGCAGCGTTTGCGATCGCGTGGTGATGGTGAGCGACGACGATGCGTTTGCGACCGTGAGGCGGATGGCGCGCGAGGAGGGTGTGCTAGGGGGATCGAGCTCGGGCGCGAATATGTTTGCAGCGATGGGGATTGCGCGGGAGTTGGGTGCGGGGAAACGCGTGGTGACGATTGTGCCGGACTCGGCGGAGAGGTATTTGTCCAAGGGCGTGCTGGGGTAAGTGCCTTCGATTGGGCGCGGTTGGGCGAATTGTCATCGAAGAAGGGTAGGATGCAGTTGCATCTGATGACTGAACCAGAACGCTCAGGATGACGGAGAGGTGTGCATGGTCGATTACTCAAAGCTGGAGTTTGCGACGATCAACGATGTCTTTGCGCGGATGGGCCACCGCGGTGGGGCTACGGTGGCGATGTGGAAGAGTGGGTCGGAGTGGAAGGATGTTTCGTCGCAACAGATGTATGGGCGGGTGCGGGCGCTGGTAGGCCTGTTGCAGCAGTGGGGAATCAAGCGCGGAGAGCGCGTGGGGCTGGTGAGCGAGAATCGCTGGGAGTGGCCGGTGGTGGACTTTGCCGTGCTCGCGATTGGCGCGGTGGATGTGCCGCTGTATGACACGCTGACGCCGGAGCAGATGGGCTATGTGCTGCGCGATGCTGGCGTGCGGGCGGTGATTGTGTCCAACAAGCTGCAGTATAAGAAGCTGGTGGCGGCGGGGGAGATTCCTACGCTGGAGTTTGTGGGTGTGCTGGATGAGGGTGAGTTTGAGGGCGCTGCGAATCTGGCGAAGGTGTTTGAGGGCGTGGCGGAGTTGGAGCAGCCGGATGCTGCGTTCGATGCGCTGCTGAAGGAGACCAAGCCGGAAGAGCTGGCGACGATTGTGTATACGTCGGGGACGACGGGTGATCCGAAGGGCGTGATGCTGACGCATCGGAATCTGGCGGACAATTTGAGGTACTCGACTGCGGGGTTGAGGATTGGCGAGGGAGATGCGACGATTTCGTTTTTGCCGCTGAGCCACTCGCTGGCGCGGCATTTGGGGTATGCGATCTATGGGCATGGGGGCAAGATTGCTTACCTGGCGAAGTTCGAAGATTTGAAAGGCGCGATGCAGGCGGTGAAGCCGCAGATCTTCCTGGCTGTGCCGCGGGTGTACGAGAAGATTCGGCAGGGGACTGAGGCGAAGTCCACGGGGATGAAGAAGAAGATTTTGCACTGGGCGATGCGGACAGGGAAGAAGCATCGGAAGGAGCTGATGGCGGGCAAGACGCCGGGATCGCTGGGATGGAAACTGGCTAACAAGCTGGTATATAGCAAGCTGAAGGAGGCGTTTGGGGGGAAGGCGAATATTTATGTTTCCGGGGGCGCGCCGCTGGGGATGGATTCGGCGGAGTGGTTTTTGGATATGGGGATTCGGATCTTCGAGGGGTATGGGCTTACGGAGACTTCGCCTGTGATCTCGCGGAATACGTTTGATGGCTACAGGATTGGGACCGTGGGGACGGTGGTTCCGAACCTTGAGCTGCGCATGGCTGAGGACGGCGAGATTGAGGTGCGCGGGACTACAGTGTTTGCCGGCTACTGGCAGAAGGACGAGGCGACGAAAAGTGAGTTCACTGCTGATGGGTGGTTCAAGACTGGAGACATTGGGAAGTATGAGGATGGTTTTCTTTCGATCACGGATCGGAAGAAGGAGCTGATCAAGACCAGCAGCGGGAAGTACATTGCGCCGCAGCCGATTGAAGGAAAGTTGAAGGCCGATGAGCTGGTGGGCAATGCGGCGGTGATCGGGGACTCGCGGAAGTTTGCGGCGGTATTGATCTCGCCGGACTTTCAGGCGCTGAAACGATGGGCCGCCGCGAATGGTGTGGAGGCGAAAGACCCTGAGGCGCTGGTGAAGGACCCGAAGGTGAGGAAGCAATACGAGAGCATTGTGAAGAAGGTGAATGCGGAGTTGCAGTCGCATGAGGTGCTGAAGAAGGTGGGCGTGATGCCGGAGGAGTGGAGCATTGAAGGCGGGGAGTTGACGCCTAGTATGAAGCTTAAGCGGCGGGTAATCTTTGAGCGGTATAAGGACAGGATCAATGCGCTGTATGGCGGGGAGTGAGCGGAGGCGTGTGGGGGAGGTTGCGCCGTTGAAGTTGGGTTGAGACTATGAGGCGATGGGCGCATCCAATGGGGCTGTGAGTTATCTTAAGCGAGCAGAGAAGCAGGGGCGCAGGTTTTTGAATCCTGTGCCGACGCCGGTTGGCGGGTTCGGCATCGTGTTCAAAGTGCTGCCGGAGTATGTGGGAAACAAGGCGCGGGTGGAGCCTAAACGGCCGCTGGGGCCGTTCGGCACCGATGCTGGGGTGTTTGCGCGCGCGGCGGGGAGTGGACTGCGGGTGACGTGGTTTGGGCACTCGGGTTCATTGATTGAGATTGATGGCATGCGCGTGCTGGTTGACCCGGTGTGGGACCAGCGGGCCAGCCCGGTTTCGTTTATGGGGCCGAAGCGTTTCTTTGCGCCTACGATCGCGCTTGAAGCGTTGCCGAAGTTGGATGTGGTGTTGATCTCGCATGACCACTACGACCACCTGGGAGCGCAGACCATAAAGCGGCTGGCGAAGACTGACGCTGCTAGGGGGGCGCGGTGGGTGACGTCGCTGGGCGTGGGGAAACGGTTGCGTAGATTTGGTGTGGCGGCGGAGAGGATTAGCGAACTCGATTGGACGGAGAGTGTGGAAGTGGGGGCTTTGAAGGTGACGTCTTGGCCAGCGCGGCACTTTTCGGGCCGCGGGTTGAGGGACCGGTTTACTACCTTGTGGGGATCTTTTGTGATCGAGGGGCCGAGGCATCGGGTGTACTTTGGCGCGGACTCGGGATGGTGGGAGGGGTTTGGGGAGATTGCGGCGCAGTACGATGGGTTTGATCTCACGATGTTGGAGATAGGTGCTTACCATCCGCTGTGGGAGACGATTCACCTGGGGCCAGACAATGCGGCGCGGGCGTTTGAGGCGATGCTTGGCGCTGGGACTGCAGCGCGTGGGGGGGTGCTGATGCCGATTCACTGGGGACTGTTTAACCTGGCGCTGCATGCCTGGAAGCAGCCGGTAGAGCGGATGTTGGAGATTGCGGATGACAAGGGGATAAAGCTGTGGCTGCCAGAGCCGGGTGCGCCGACCGAAGTGGTGAGCGGCGTAGAGTTGCGGTCGGGGTGGTGGGAACACGCGGAGTAAAGCGCATTGTTTTATTTGTAGATGAGGTGGATGGTGGTCTCCGTTGTGGGGCAGGTGACGGGGATGGCTGCGGTCTCAAAGGATGGGGCGGAGAGAAAGACCTTGGGGTTGTTGGAGAAGCCGAAGCCTTCCTTGGGGACTCCGAACATGTTGCGATCGAGCTTGTGGTTGCTGTTTTCGTCGTGCAGCGCGACGATGGCGTAGCGGCCGGCGGGGACTTGGAGGGCGATGGTGGTGGCGGTTCCGGTGAAGGGGTGGGGGCCGTGTAGGTAGGCCTTGTTGTTGTTCTCTGGCCAGCCGTCGGCGGAGGTGAAAAGGGAGAGGCCGGCGTCGCCCTTCTGGTTGCGGAAGCCGTCGACGTGGACGACGAGGGTGCAGGTGGTTGGGACGGTAGTTTGACGAGCGCGCGCTGGGGGTTCGGTAAATAGGGTTGCGCTGAGAAGAATGGCTGTAGCGACGGTGCAGTGGGCGAGTTTCATGGGGCACTCCAATGCAGTGAGGCACGCAGCAGGAGCGATAGGGATGCTCCTGCTGGGTAGGGTTGTGGAGTTACTTCTTGCTGTGGGCGATGACGTTGTGGCCGAAGTGGAAGGACGGACCGACGGAGTAGCGGTAGCTCCACCCACCGTTGGCGACAACGTAGTTGAAGGGATGGTTCCAGACGGCGTCCATCTGGGCGCGGATGCCGAAGTGCTTGGCGAGGGCGAACTCGACGCCGCCGCCTACGCCGTAGGCTCCGTACCAGTCGGTGATGGTGCCCTGGGGCGTGAGAATGCCACCCTCTTCGAGTGCGCCGACGACGACCTCATCCGGTGTGTTTGCCCGGGGGTGCGCGGTGGCGGTGAGACGGAAGGCTGCGAGGCTGGGACGGATGAAGAGAGTCATCCTGGAGAAGTGTCGGTAGTTAAGCTGCGAGCCGGCGGTGAAGGTCTGGGCGGTTGCGCTCAGGGGAACGTCGACGGCGTAGGTGGGGGGAAGACCCTCGGTGCCATCGGATAGGCCGTAGAGTTCGTAGAGCTGGGTGATGTCGGCGATGATGGCAGGGCTGGCGATGCTTGGAATGAGGCTGCTGTTGCCGGTTTGAATGCTGTAGTCGAAGCCGGTGGAGAGCCAGCGGTTGTTGTTGATGCCGGCCTGGAGATGGAAACCTTTCTGGTTGATCTTGTTGAGGTTGGGTGTGTAGAGATCGGAAAAGCCGGTGTAGAGGTCGTAGCGGCCGACGTATTGCTGCTGTGCGGGAGCTGCGGGGATCTGCGTGAGGAAGACGAAGAGTGCGACAAGCAGGCCGGAGGGAGTGGTACGCGCGAAGTGGGAATGATGCTTCATGGCAACTCCTAAGTAAAGCGAAAGCAGTTACGGGTTGTGGCCAACGGTGAGCGGCTGGATGTTGGACAGGAAGTGAGAAACCGCCTGGAGCACGCGATCGGTTTGTTCCCGGTGAGGGAGGTGACCGGTGTCGGCGAAGGTTTCGTGCTGTAGACCAGGGATGGATTGCTGCAGTGCTTCAAGCTGCATGGTGGTGCCGAATTCGTCGCGTGCTCCCTGAAGAACGAGGACGGGGCAGGCGATGCGGGGGAGAAAGTCGCGGAGGGGGAAGACCTCGTTGCCGAGTGTGATGGCCCAGCTGGTCCAGGAGGCGAAGACCTCGTCGGGCTGCTGATGGTAGTGGGCGAGGCGCTCCTGGAGCTTGCTGCCGGGATAGGCCGCGGCCATCTTCTGGATGAGTCCGTTGGCTGCTCCGGTGGAGACTACGAAGGGGCTCTCAAGAATGAGCGCGCGGATGCGAGAAGACATTGCTGCGTAGAGGAGCGAGATGCCAGCGCCTTCGCTGTGGCCGTAGAGGATGGGGTCGGTGACAGCGAAGTGGCTGAGTAGCGCGGGAATGACGGTGTTGACCTGGCGGAGGTAGTAGGTTTCGTTGCGCTCGGCTAGCGGGCCTTCGGAGTTGCCGTGGCCCGCTCGGGAGTATGCGATGACGTTGCAGTTTGTGGCGTGCGCGAGGCGTTGGGGGAACTGCTTCCAGTAGGTGACGGAGCCGAGGGCTTCGTGGAGCAGAAGGATGGTGCCGTGCGCGGAGGGGAGTGAGTGGTGGGCGACTTCGGTCTGCTTGCCGTCGAGGGATAACTGCAGGAGTTGCGTGTGCAGCGATTCGGCGGTGTTGGGGACGAAGTCGAGGTAGTTCATAGGTTCTCCATCCAGATGACCTTGCGTTGAGAGCTTTCCCAGGGGCCGAAGTTAGGGAAGAAGCGCTGCTCTAGCGCGGTGCGGCGGACTTTGAGGGTGGGGGTGAGGAGCTCGTTGTCGATGGTCCAGGGCTGCTCGGAGATTACGATGAAGCGGAGTTGTTCGTGGTGTTCTAGCTGCGCGTTGACGGCTTTTAGTTCGGCTAGGAGTTTGGCTTCGAGGTCGTTGCGATGGTTGGCGGGTGGGAGTTCCTTGCGCAGCGGCGGCGTGAGGACGGCCATCGCGAAGGGTGCGGTCATGCCGCTGCCGAAGACGGCGACGGACTCGAAGAGTGTGGAGACGGAAAGGAGCTTTTCGATCTGGCCCGGTGCGACGTATTTGCCTTTGGAGGTTTTGAACTCCTCTTTGAGGCGGCCTATGAGGCGGAGACGGCCGAGTTCGTCGATCTGGCCGCGGTCGCCGGTGCGGAAGTAGCCGTCGTCGGTGAAGACGTCGTGGGTGAGCTCGGGGTTGCGATAGTAGCCGAGCATGTTCATGGGGCCCTTAATTTGGACTTCGCCTTGGACTTCGCCTTCGGTGGAGATGCGCGTGAGCGCCCACGGGCTGGCGTTGCCGACATAACCGACGCGCGCCTGGCCCGGTAGCGGGACGTGCGTGATGCCGGTCTCGGTCATGCCGTAGCCTTCGAGAAAGTTGAGGCCCATCTTGATGTACCACTGGATGATTTCGACGGGGATGGCTGCGCCGCCGGAGCAAACGAGGCGTGTGCCGCCGAGGCCAAGGGTTGCGAGGATCTTCTTGCGAACGATGCTGCCGATGATCGGGATGGCGAGAAGGAAGTTGAGTTTTTTCTCGGGGACCTTTTCGAAGACGCCCTGCTGGAAGCGGGTGTAGAGGCGCGGAATCGAGAAGAAGATGGTGGAGCGTGAGCGGATGAGGTCAGGCAGGAAGGTGGGTTGGCCCTCGGTGAAGAAGATGTGCATGGGCGCGAAGAGGGAGTTCATCTCGACGATGGCGCGCTCGGCTACGTGCGCGAGAGGGAGGTAGGAGAGGATGCGGTCGATGCCTTCGGCAGGGTTGACTCCGAAGGCCGGCTCCATGGATTTGCCCATGAGGCTGAGGGAGCGGAAGGTTTGCATCGCTCCCTTGGGCTGGCCGGTGGTGCCGGAGGTGTAGATGATGGTCGCGAGGTCATTGGGTTCGCGGACGGGGCTGCCTTGGAGAGGCGGCTGGCTGGCGATGATGTCTGACCAGAGCAGGCTGCCGGGAGGGAGGTGGTCTGCGGCGCAGTTCAGGAAGGCGATGCAGGGGAGATAGTGAAAGACGTCTTCGCCGAGAGGAAGCGGGTTGTCGAGCTGGCCGACGAAGTACGCGACGGGCTGACTGTGGCGAAAGAGTGCGGCAAGGGATTGGTCGCGAGCGGAGGGGAAGAACGGGACGCTCACATGGCCGGCCATCCATATGGCGAAGTCGGCCATGATCCACCATGCGCAGTTCTTGCTGACGATGGCGATGTTGGAGCGGGGCGGCCATCCCTGGGCTTCGATCCAGGAGGCCATGCGACGGATTTCTTGCATGGCGCTGGCCCAGGACCAGTCAAGGAGCTGGCCGTTGAGTGGTTGCGTGAAGAAGGGTTGCGATGGAGCATTGTGTTCGCACGCGTAGATTCTCTGCAGCGGTAACTCGCTATCCGGTAGCGCTGGGCCTATGGTGCTGGTCCCGGAGAGTTGAGTTTGTTCTTGCGGTGGCATCGAGCTCCTTCTAATTTCTTTTGCGCCCCAATTTGTTTAACGGAGGGTAAGATAACCAAAAGTGACGACGTCTGTCATCTTCAATTTTCTGCGGGGTATTCGCAGGAGCTTGAGATGGCAGCATCGCAGGACGAACCATTTTGGGAATGGTGTTGGAAGCGAGCGTGCAATATGGCTGACTTGAAGGATAAGACACTCTTTGTAACGGGAGCGAGTCGAGGGATTGGGCTGGCGATTGCGCTGAGGGCGGCACGGGACGGCGCCAATGTGGTCGTCGCGGCAAAGACCATTGCGCCGAATCCGAAGCTGCCGGGAACGATCTATACGGCCGCTGAGGCGATTGAGGCGGCAGGTGGCCGGGCGCTGCCGCTGGCGTTAGATATTCGGGACGAGGACAAGGTGCAGAAGGCGGTGGCACGGGCTGCGGCGCACTTTGGGGGGATCGACATCCTGGTGAACAATGCGAGCGCGATCAGTTTGACCAGAACAGCGGACACGACTATGAAGCGTTTCGATCTGATGATGGGGGTAAATGCCCGGGGTACGTTTGTTTGCTCGCAGGCTTGCTTGCCGTATCTGAAGGAAGCGGAGAATCCGCAGATATTGATGATGTCGCCGCCACTGAATATGAACGCCAAGTGGTTTGCGCGGCACACCGCCTACACAATGTCGAAGTATGGGATGAGCATGTGCGTGCTGGGTATGGCGGAGGAGTTTCGGCCCCTGGGGATTGCGGTGAATGCGTTATGGCCTCGGACCGTGATTGCGACGGCAGCGCTGCAGGTGATTCCCGGGGCGAATGCTGAGCAGGGACGGAAGCCGGAGATTGTTGCGGATGCGACGCACTGGATTCTGACGCAGGAGAGCAGGACGACGACGGGGAATTTCTTTGTGGATGAGGATGTGCTGATGCGGGCAGGTGTAACTGATTTGGATGGGTATGCGATGGCTACGGGAGCTCCGCTGCAGATGGACTTCTTCCTTGAGCCCTGCGCAGACGGCGAGAGTTGAGCTGCGTAGGGAGAAGCTTAGAGGCTTTGGGGGTGTGGCATAATCCGTCCAGAAGAAAATCGGCTTGATGAGCTAACTAAGGAACGTGGCGTTTTGGCGAAGACAGTGGATACGAAGAAGGATGCGAACCGCCCGCGTGAGCCGTGGAAGGCGTTCCAGGTGCGGCAGCGCAATCTGGATACGAAGCGCGATGCGGTGCTGCAGACGGCAGCGCATTTGTTTCTGGAGCATGGATATCGGCGCACGTCAATGAGTGAGCTAGGAATGCGGTTGAAGATTACGAAGCCGGCGCTTTACTACTACTTCCACAACAAAGAAGAGATTCTGGTGGAGTGCTATCGACTGGGGATTGCGGCGATTGAGCAGCTGCTTGATAAGGCGGCTGTGAGTCAGGGGAACGGGCTGAACAAGGTGCGGGCGTATGTGGAAGCGTATGCGAAGGCGGTCGTATCGCATGACTTTGGGCGGTGCGTTGCGATGCTTGATGATGCGGAGTTGTCTCCAAAAGCACGGCGAGAGGTGCGGGACTTGAAGCGCAAGATCGATATGACCATTCGCGGATATGTGGAGGAGGGAATTCGTGATGGTTCGATTGGTCGGTGCAATGTGAAGTTGGCGTCGTTTGCGCTGGCGGGTGCGGTGAACTGGATTGGGACGTGGTACCGGCCGGAGGGTGCGCTGACAGCAGATGAGATTGCTTCTGAGTTTGCGAGCTTGTTGACGCAGGGGTTGCGCGGCGGCGGCGCGAAGAATGCGAGTGCGCCGATGAAGAGCGCGAGCTAGAGCTTCGAGCAAGCGTTAAAGACGGATCAGCATTACGACGGGTAAGAGACGCGGTTTCCGCAGTTTCGGGTGAGGTGTTCGGGTTTGTTGACTTTCTTACCGAGCGTTCAGTATTCTGCACGGGCTGGCGGTAGCTGCGCGAATTTTGCACTGGCAGCGGTTGAGAAAAGCCCGGCAGTGGCCGGAAGGAGCGGGCGGTATGGCGTTGCTGGAATCGGAGCTGACGGTGCAGGCAAGGACAGCGCAGGGGAGTGGGCGCGAGCGGGCGTATGACGTGCGGCGCGTGGCCGTGCTGGGAGCTGGAACGATGGGTGCGCGAATTGCGGCGCATGTTGCGAATGCGGGGTTGCCGGTGTTGTTGCTGGATATTGTGCCGGCGAGTGGGGAGCGGAACAGTCTTGCTGTGAAGGCGCTGGGAGAGTTGAAGAAGTCTAAGCCTGCGCCGTTTGCGGATGCTTCGTTTGAAAGCCATGTGAGCGTGGGGAACTTTGAAGATGACCTCGAGAAGTTGAAAGATTGCGACTGGGTGATTGAGGCTGTCGCGGAGAATTTGGAGATTAAGCGCGCGCTGCTAATCAAGGTTGCGGCGTACCTGCGCGCGGATGCGATTCTGACGACGAACACGAGCGGTCTGCCGGTGGCGAAGATTGCGGAGGTGTTGCCGGAGGATGTGAGGCGGCGTTGGTTTGGGACGCACTTCTTTAATCCTCCGCGGTATATGCGGCTGTTTGAGTTGATTGCTACGCCCGAGACAGATCCTGAGGCCGTGGCTGCGATTGCGGAGTTTGCAGACAAGAAGCTTGGCAAGACGGTGGTGCCGGCGAAGGATGTTCCCAACTTTATAGCCAACCGGATTGGCACTTTCTGCATGTTGAACACGGTGCGCATCATGCAGGAGCAGGGGTTGAGCGTTGAGGAGATCGACCTGCTTACGGGGTCGGTGATGGGATGGCCGAAGACGGGGACGTTTCGGCTGGCGGACATGGTGGGGATCGATGTGTTGGGAAGCGTGGCGCGGAACTTTGCCGTCAACATTCGCGATGAGCGCGCGGATGTGACGCTGCCGCCGATCATCGGGGAATTGATAGAGCGCAAGTGGCTCGGGGACAAGACGAAGCAAGGCTTCTATAAGAAGGAACGCGCCGCGGATGGCAAGGAGGCGCGGCTGGTGCTGGACTTCGGCACGATGGAGTACAAGCCTTCGACGCGCGCTACGTTTGCTGAGATTGAAATCGCGAAGACGAATGATTCGCTTGCCGGGAGGATTCGTGCGCTGCTGAATGGGAATCCTGCGAAGGATAAGGTTGCGAAGTTTTATTGGGCGGCGCTGCCGGAGATGTGGGCTTACGCGGTGAACCGGATAGGCGAGGTTGCCGACACGATCGTGGAAATCGACCGCGCGATGAAGGCGGGGTTCAACTGGGAGTTGGGGCCGTTTGCGATGTGGGACGCTGCGGGGGTTTCTGAGACCGTTGCTAAGATGCGAGAGATGGGATTGGCGGTTCCTGCGCCGGTGGAGAAGCTGCTGGCGGCGGGTGGGACGTCGTGGTATCGCGCAGAGGGTACGGAGTTTTTTGATGTTGCTGTGGGGGCATATCGGCCAGTGGATTTGAATCCGGAGCTTGCGCCTGTGGCGAATTACAAGAGAGCAAATGGCGTGTATGCGCAGAACGTGGGCATCTCGCTAGTGGACGTAGGCGATGGGATTGGGTGTTTCGAGTTTCATTCGAAGATGAACAGTCTGGGGCAGGACATTGTTGGATTTATTCGGCAGAAGCTGCAGCCGGGAAGCGATGCGGTAAAGCACTTTGACGGATTCATCATTACCAGCGATGCGCAGAATTTTTCTGTGGGTGCGAACCTGATGCAGCTGCTACTGGCGGTGCAGGACCAGGAGTGGGATGACATCGACCTGGAGGTTCGCGAGTTTCAGGCGATGACGCAGGCGATCAAGTTCTGTCCGCGGCCTGTGGTGTCGGCGCCGTTTGGGATGTGCCTGGGTGGTGGGACGGAGATCTCGATGCATGCGGCGGTTCGGCAGCCGCATGTGGAGCTGTATAGCGGATTGGTTGAGACGGGTGTGGGGCTGCTGCCGGGCGGCGGTGGGTGCAAGGAGATGGTGCTGCGTGCGCTGGATGCTGCTGAGGCGGTGAATCCGAGCGGCGGTGCGGAGTCGGTGGAGGTGCATGAGGCGATCAAGGGTGTGTTCGAGACGATTGCGATGGCGAGGGTTTCTACGTCGGCGTTTGAGGCACGCGCGTTGAGGATTTTGGAGGAGAGCGATGGGATCTCGATGAACCGCGATCGGCTGGTGAGCGATGCCAAGGTGCAGGCGCTGCGGTTGGTGCGAGGAGGCTACGCAGCTCCGGTGATGCGGACGGATATTGCGGCGCCTGGGGCTTCGGTGGAGGCTACGCTGAAGCTTGGTGTGGCGATGATGCTTGAGGCGGAGTACATCAGCTCTCATGACGCTAAGATTGCGAACCATGTGGCGCGGGTGTTGACCGGCGGAGAATTGACGGCTGGGACATTGATGAGTGAGCAGTATTTGCTGGATCTGGAGCGAGAGGGATTTCTTTCGTTGTGTGGCGAAGCGAAGACGGTGGAGCGGATAGGGTTCACGTTGAAGACTGGAAAGCCTCTGCGGAATTAGCTGCGAGTGTGGCGTTGCAGGTAGTAGAGATGGGTGAAGGAGTTGGTGATGAAGGAAGCAGTGGTAGTGAGCGCGGTTCGGACGGCGGTGGGCAAGGCGCCGCGAGGAACACTGAAGAATACGCGGCCGGATGATCTTGGCGCCGCGGCGGTAGTGGGTGCGCTGCAGCGCGTGCCGATGTTGGATGCGAGCGAGATTGAAGATGTGATCATTGGTTGCGCGATGCCCGAAGCGGAGCAGGGCATGAATGTGGCGCGAGTGATTGCGCTGCGTGCGGGACTGCCGGTGGAGTCGGCTGCGATGACGGTGAATCGGTACTGCGCGTCGGGGTTGCAGACGATTGCGCTGGCGGCGGAGAGGATTCGCGGGGGTGGCGCGGAGGTGATTGTTGCGGGTGGCGCGGAGTCGATGTCGTATGTGCCGTTTGGTGGGAATAAGGTGTCGGTGAATCCTTGGTTGGTGGAGAATTTTCCGGGCTCGTATATGTCGATGGGGTTGACGGCGGAGCGCGTGGCGAAGCACTACGGGATTACGCGCGAGGAGTCGGATGAGTTCGCGTTGAGCAGCCATCAGAAGGCTCTAGCGGCGATTGCATCGGGGAAGTTTGAGGACGAGATTGTTCCGGTAAAGGTGGTGACGACGTCACTGAATGGCGGTGGAAAGGCGGAGTCGAAGGAGAAAGAGTTCAGGGTGGACGAGGGGCCGCGCGCGGATACTTCGCTGGAGGCGCTGGCGAAGTTGCGTGCGGCGTTCCATGCGAAGGGCGTGGTGACGGCGGGGAACAGCTCGCAGACTTCGGATGGTGCGGCGGCGGCGGTGGTGATGTCGGAGGAGCGTGCGAAGGCGATTGGAGCCAAGCCGCTGGCGCGGTTTGTCTCGTTTGCTTATGCGGGCTGCGCGCCGGAGGAGATGGGTATTGGGCCGGTGTATGCGATTCCGAAGGCGCTGAAGATGGCTGGGCTTTCGCTGGATGACATCGATGTGATTGAGTTGAATGAGGCGTTTGCTGCGCAGTCGCTGGCGGTGATTAAGACGCTGGGGCTCGATAGGGCGCGGGTGAATGTGAACGGTGGCGCGATTGCTTTGGGGCATCCGTTGGGGTGCACTGGGGCGAAGCTTACTGCGACACTGATCGGCGAGATGAAGCGGCGCGGGTCGAAGTATGGGTTGGTGACGATGTGCGTAGGCGGTGGTATGGGCGCTGCGGGAATTTTTGAGAATCTGCAGAACTAGAAGCTGTGCGGGAGGAATGAGGATGAGTGCAGCAGTTGAAGTAGCGAATGCGAGTAAGCGTGCTTCTGGTGGGAGTTTTCTGATTGAGGATCTGAGGCCTGAGCACGTGTTTACGCTCGAAGATCTTTCAGCTGAGCAGAAGCAGATTGCGGAGATGACGGCGAACTTTGCGGAAGAAAAAGTTCTCACGCAGGTGGCGGAGATCGAGGCGAAGAACTTCGACGTGAGTCGCAAGTTGATGCGTGAGGCGGGTGAGTTGGGTCTGCTGGGCGTGGATGTGCCGGAGGAGTACGGCGGGCTGGAGTTGGACAAAGTTACGTCGGCGCTGATCGCAGACAAGATTGCGGTGTGCGGCAGTTTTTCGGTGACATTCAGTGCGCATGCGGGGATTGGGACGCTGCCGCTGATTTGGTATGGAACGTCGGATCAGAAGGCGAAGTACCTGCCGAAGATTGCGTCGGGTGAATGGATTGCAGCGTATGCGTTGTCGGAGTCGTCGGCGGGGTCGGATGCGATGAATATTCGGACGCAGGCGAAGCTGACGCCAGATGGCAAGCACTATGTGCTGAATGGCGAGAAGATGTGGATCTCGAATGCGGGCATCGCTAGCTTGTTTACTGTGTTCGCGAAGATCGATGGGGAGAAGTTCACTGCGTTTTTGGTTGAAGCGGGGACGCCTGGGCTGACCGTAGCGGCGGAGGAGCACAAGCTTGGAATTCGCGGGTCGTCCACCTGTGCGCTGCGGTTGGAAGACTGCAAGGTGCCGGTGAAGAATTTGCTCGGGGAGCCCGGCAAGGGGCACCACATTGCTTTCAATGTTTTGAATGTGGGGCGGTATAAGCTGGCGGCTTCGGCGATCGGCGGGATGCGGATTTCGTTTCGCAATGGCGTGCGGTATGCGAAGGAGAGGGTTGCGTTTGGGAAGCCGATTACTTCGTTTGGGCTGGTGCAGGAGAAGATTGCGGAGAGTGCGACGGGAATTTATGTGGGCGAAGCGCTGATCTATCGGACTGTAGGTGCAATTGACGATGCTTTGGCTGGGTTAGACAAGCACTCGGCGACGTATACGCAGGACGTGCAGAAGAGGATTGAAGAGTTTGCAGTTGAGTGCTCGATTCTGAAGGTGTGGGGATCGGAGATGCTGGATCACGTGGTGGATGAGATGCTGCAGTTGCACGGTGGCTATGGGTATGTGGAGGAGTTTCCGGCGGAGCGGGGTTATCGCGACGCTCGTATCAACCGGATCTTCGAGGGCACTAATGAGATCAACCGGCTGATCATTACGGGATGGATGATCAAGCGGGCGCTGCAGGGACGACTGGCGCTACTGCCGGCGATTAAGCAGGTGATGGATGAAGTGATGGCGGGACCGGGCGTGCGCACCAATTACGAGGGGCCGTTGGCTGACGAGCGCGCGTTGCTGGCGAGCGCGAAGAAGCTTGGGCTGTTCTGTGCTGGCGCGGCCTCGCAGCGGTTCGGCATGGACCTGGCTGACCAGCAGGAGGTGATGGGAGCTCTAGCGGATGTGTTGATCGAGGTACTGGCGCTGGAGTCCGCGATTTTGCGCACGGAGAAGATGGCGGGCAGGAATGAGCTCGCGATCAAGATGACGAAGTACTATGCGGCGCGGTCGTTCCGTGTGGTGGAGACGGCGGCTGAACGCGTGATTGCGGCTGTGGCGGAGGGCGACATGTTGCGTACGCAGATGGCGATCTTCCGCAGGCTATCCAAGCACGAGCCGGTGAATACGGTGACGTTGGGACGTGAAATTGCGGCGGTGATGGTAGAAGCTGGTCGGTACACGCTGTAGTCGTCCTGCGCGGACGGCGGAGGCTTCGCGTGGCTGAAAGAGGCTAGGCGTCTTGCTGGCGCGAGCGGAGCTGCAGGTCTCTCCGCTGCGCTTCGCTCCGGTCGAGATGACAA
>JBAVDD010000387.1:0-7051 GCA_049587035.1 Acidobacteriaceae bacterium
TGGTAAGGGGGTGACGCAGCTGGCTGCGTCGCCCTTTCCTTTTGTGTCAGCGAAGCGGGACGGTGAGGGTCGCTGCGTCGTGGGCCATGCGAATCGTGAGTGTGGCGGACTGCTTCGACCTCCAGAGCTGTTCGTTGATCTGTGGAAACAGCAGCACTACCGTGCCCACACGCGCTGCGCCGGGCGCGATGGAATCCTCAAATCGAAAAGGCGCGGTTGCTGGCGAGCTCATAAGCGGGGTGATCTGCGGGAAGGTCTCCTCCAGCCGCGGAATATCGGTCGGTGAAATCACTGTCGCCGCCAACGTCCTTCCGTCGGAGGTGGTCATGGTTGCGGAGGTACTGTCGAAATACAGTGGAAGGCTCAGCTTGTCGGTGAGGGCGAGCGTGGCCACAACATACACATCGTCCTCGGATTCGGGGGGTGTCCCCATCACGTGACCGTCGCCGGCGACCGCATTGCTCACGGTATGCGGCGCGAAGACGGCGACGTTCTGTACCTTCACGGCGGCGGCCCTGCGCGGGTTCAGGAAATAAACAGCTGCACCGATGGCGGCCATTACGAGCGCGGCAAGCACGAGTTTGGGAATCAGGCGATTGTGGTCCTGCGGTGAAGAAAGCTGGAGGTCAGGCGCGGGCATCGTCCTATCAGGATAGCGCCCCGGGCAGGTCGCTGGATTGCGTTTTGTTTACGCCCGTTTGAGACGCGATAAGAGATCATCCACAGGCAGCGTATTGAGCAGGTCGGCTGCCGTAAGCCATGCGCGCCGCAGCTGCACGATTCCATCGTCGAGCTGATCCAGCTGGTCGGTAGAGTGCGCATCCGTGTCCACGACAATCTTGCAGCCATGCTCCTTCGCAAGGCGCAGATTCAGGTCGTTCAGATCAGCCCGCGCCGGCGAAGCGTTGTGCTCCACCGCCACGCCGAGACGAGCCGCCGCTGGCAGCAACTGCGCCAGGTCAATCTTGTACGGCTCGCGCTGCAGCACCTTGCGGCCGGTAGGATGCCCAAGGATATGCACGTGCGGATTTTCCGCAGCGCGTAGCACGCGTGCGGTCACCTCGTCGCCCGTCTGGTTGAAGCCCGAGTGCACGCTGGCCACCACGATGTCCAGTTGCGCGAGCGTCTCATCGGAGAGATCGAGCGAACCATCCAGGAGGATGTCGACCTCCACGCCTGCGAGGATGCGGAAGGGAACCGCGGGCTTCTGCGCGTTCGGCTCATTGTTCCGCAGGCGATCTTCATACCGCACCCACTGCGGGCCGCGCCCAGCGGAGAACTCCTCAGCCAACTCGGCGGAGACTTCGCGGATTCGCCGCGCATGCGCCAGGGCGCGCGTGTCATCCATGCCATTGGTCATGGCCAGGTTTTTGGAGTGGTCGGTGATGGCAATGTACTCCAGCCCGCGTTCGATCGCTGCTTCGGCCATCTCGCGGATGGAGTTGCTGCCATCCGATTCGGTGGTATGCATATGCAGATCGCCACGCACATCGCCACGCACGATGAGCCGGGGCAACGTATGCTTCGCGGCGGCGTCCAGCTCACCGCCGTTCTCGCGGAGCTCAGGTGGAATGTAGTCGAGATCGAGCGCGTTGTAGATCTCCTGCTCGCTGGCCGCGGCCACAACGACGTTATCCTCCAATCGCAGCAGCGCATACTCACTCAGCGTGAGGCCGCGTTTAATCGCGCGCTGTCGCAGCGCCACGTTGTGCATCTTCGATCCAGTAAAGTATTGCAGCGCGGCTCCGTAGCTGGCTCGCGGAAGCAACCGCACATCCACCTGCAGGTTGTTGCGCAGGGTGAAGCTGACCTTGTTCTGGCCCCTTGCCAGCAGCTTGTCAATCAGGGGCAGAGAGGCCACGTGTTCCACGGCCGCCGCAACCACATCCGGTTCACACGCTGGTCCAGTAACTAGCAGATCGAGATCGCCCACCGTCTCGCGTCCACGCCGCAGCGAGCCGGCCGGCGTAATGGTCTCGATGCCAGGAAACTGCCGAATAAGCTCACTGATACGCTCCGCATGCTGCCGCGCCACATCGATGCGAAACCGCGAAGAGTTCTTGCGATAGTCCTCGATGCCCTTCACCAGCTTATCGGTAAACTTCTGCCCCATGCGGGGAAGGGGCAACAGATCCCCACGTTTTGCAGCCTCTTCCAGTGCATCGATATCGCAAACCCCAAGTGCGGAGTAGACCAGCGCGACCGTCTTCGGTCCCATGCCCGGCAGCCGCAGCAGCTCAAGCATAGTGGGCTTGTAGCGTTGAAGCAACTCTTCGCGCAAGGCCATCGTGCCCGTCGCGACGAGGTCGCGAATGTTGGCCGCCATGCCCTTCCCGATCCCCGGAATTGCTAGCAGCGCCTTGGGATCGGCATCTGCGGACGCAAGGGTAGCAAGCTGCGTGGTCTGCTGCTCTACGGCCTCGGCCGCACGCCGATACGACCGGATGCGAAACGGGTCGCCCTCATCGATCTCCAGCAGTGCAGCCGTTTCGTCGAGCAATCGTGCAAGGGTTATGTTGTCCATAGAAGATCGAAGTCCCGGGATCGGACTCGACAAAGGACCCGGGTCGTCTTCGATTGTAAGGTTGTGCGCGGCCAGATGCGAGCCGCGTTCGGCTACGCTATACGGTCTTGGTACGGGACACCTGGTCCGCCTGCGGACCTTTTGTCCCCTGGATGACGTCGAACTCCACCTCGTCGCCCTCCTTCAGTGTTTTGTACCCGTCCAGCTTGATGGAACTGTAATGTACGAAAACATCGGGGCCGTCCTCACGCCCCAGAAATCCGTAACCCTTTGCGTTGTTGAACCACTTCACCGTGCCTTTGTACTGTGCCATGGGGTCCCTTACCGTGCTCGAAGTATCCTTCCGCGTGGCCGGAAGTTACTTATAAGACGCATCTCGGAGCCGTTGGGCGGCCTGAGAGGTTGAGAAACCGAATCGCGGAGCGCAGAAATATCGCGTCACGGGGCGCAGCGATGAGTGCTCCGCCGATAAATGTGGCGATAAGAGGCGTTTACGCGCACATTCTCGGCCAACCTTTATCGCCGTTGCTTTGGGGAGCGCCGCAGCGAGTCATATAGCAGAACGCCAATCAGAGTCTTGCCATCCTCGATCTTGCCCGCGTGGATCAGTCGCAACACCTCGGAGAGAGGCGTCATATGGAGCTCAATCTTCTCGTCTTCCTCCGGCGACGCCTCACCCAGGGTCAGGCCCTCAGCCAGAAGTATGGTCATCGTCTCAGTAAGAAAGCCAGGGCTCGCGTAGTAGTTCACGTGCCGCGACCACCGCCGAGCGCGATAGCCCGTCTCTTCCATCAGCTCACGTTTAGCCGCCGGAATCAGCTTCTCCCCGGGTTCAATGCGCCCAGCCGGCAGCTCCAGCATCAGCTTTCCAGCGGCGTGGCGATACTGCCGAATCAGCAGGATCCCCGGGTCCTTCGGATTCGTCTCCGTATCCACCGCCAGGATCACGACCGATCCATTGTGTCGAATCACATCGCGTGTCGCGCTCACGCCTCCGGGCTCGCGCACCTCGTCACGCGTCACCCAGAAAACCTTCCCCTGGTAGACGGTCTTGGAAGACACAGTCTGTCCGCGCCCGGTAAGCTTCAGCGGTTTTGCTGTGATGGTCTTTGAGTCTTTCCCAGCTCGAGCCAGGGGAGCGGAATGTTTCGCAGAGGAGGCGGTTTTCTTCGATTTGAGTGCCATGAACGTAAGGTACACGACCGGCAGGTCAGGATTCATCAACAACCCAGCTTGAACCCGGCATCCGATTCGGTGCATCGGCGGCCTTGCTGGTGCATCCAAAGAGTCTCAGGGTGAGAGACTAAAGTCTGCATGGACCAACAGTGCTATCCCATCTCGACGCTGCCCGGCACCACAGCGCTCTTTCGCGACTTCGCGGACACGTCCTCAACGCCAGCCTCAGCCCTGCTGCGCCGCTGGTATCCGGCCAATCCGTTTTCGATGCACTGGGCAAGCACTTCGCCAACCCTTGACGAGTCCCAGCGCGCACTCCTGGCCAACACACTGCATGAACAGGCGATCGGCTTCGGCGCGGGAGAGGCGGCGCTGGCCAACATCGAACGCCTCCGGCAGGGAGCTGCGGCGGTAGTCACGGGGCAGCAGGTGGCCTTGTTTGGCGGCCCGCTCCTCACGCTGCTGAAAGCTGCGACCGCGATTCGCAAGGCGCAGGAAGCGACTAAAGCCAGCGGGCGCGAACACGTCCCCATCTTCTGGCTGGCGAGCGAGGACCACGATCTCGCCGAGGTTGACCAACTAGCTCTGCTCTCGAAGACTCGCGTCGAGACCCTGAGTCTGGGGCTGAAGGCCACCCGCCCGCTGCCGGTGGGTGCGCTGCGCGTTGAAGGAGATGGCGAGCAAGGCCTGAAGCATCTGGAGTCCGCGCTCGATCAGGCAAGCGAACTTTTAGGCTGGGCTCCCATCTGCGATCTGCTGCGCGAGTGTTACGCCCCCGGCGCGACGCTGGCAGGAGCCTTCGGACGGCTGCTCACCAAGATATTTGCGGCCCACGGGCTGATCGTCATGGACGCCGCATCGCGCGCGTTTCACGCCATGGGCGCAGACGTTCTGCGCGCTGCACTCGAACGCGCCGACGAGTTAGAAGACGCGCTGCTGGTTCGCTCTCAGGACATTGAAGCTGCCGGTTATCACGCGCAGGTCCTGGTCACAGCGGACCACTCGCTGCTCTTCCTGATCGAGGCAGAGACCGGCGCGCGCCAGCCGCTTCGCCGCACTCCCGAAGGCACATGGAAGGCCGGCGCACGGGTCTACTCCGCGTCAGAGCTATTGGAGATTCTGGCGTCGCAGCCCGAACGTCTGAGCCCCAACGCGCTGCTGCGGCCCGTGTTTCAGGATGCGATTCTCCCCACAGCAGCCTACGTAGGAGGCCCCGCTGAGATCGCGTACTTCGCGCAGTCGGAGGTGCTCTACAGCCGGATTCTAGGCCGCGTAACTCCGGTCCTTCCCCGTCTCATGGCCACGCTAGTCGACCCAACCGTTGCGAAGGCGATGGCCGCGCATGAGACACAGATCCCGCAGGTGTGGGGGGCTGGAACAGTCGAGGCACTCGCGCTGCGTCTCGGCGCCCGCGCCATGCCCATCGAGGGCAAGCGCAGGATCGCCGCGGCAGGCAACGCCATGGACGCCGAACTAACCGAGCTGACCGAGTACATGACCGCGATGAGCGCTGACCTTGGCCGCGCTGCCGGCGTCTCGGCCAGCAAGATGCGCTACCAGATGAACCGGCTGCGGCGCATGGCGGCGAACTTCGAGCTGCAGAAGCAGGCCTCGCTGCACAAGCAGGCGCTGGCCATCATGTTGAATCTCTACCCCGACGGCCATCTACAGGAGCGTCTGCTCGGCGGCGTCTGGTTCCTGGCCCGCTACGGCGACGCGCTGCCCTCTCTCCTGATCGAAAACGCGGCCCAGGAGTGTCCGGGGCATCGGGTTGTATACTCCTGATTTCTCTATACATTACGTAGATCCTGCGCGATACTTTCGGGCATGGCCTTTCTCTTGGGATTACCGCTCGTCCTGTTGATCCTGATCGGCTTTTTTGCGGTCTTCATCCACTTTCTGCCTAGCTTCGTTGCCGGGTCTCGCCACGTTGCGAACTTTTGGTGGATCTTTCTAATCAACATCTTCTTCGGCTGGACGGTGATCGGCTGGGTACTAGCTCTGGTGTGGGCGATGCGGGACACTCCCCGCTTCGTCTATAGGTATGTGCCGCCGCCGCCGTACAATCGCTAGTTGAAGATGTGTCTTGAGGATGTGTCATGGGATTGAGCGACCAGCCGTTTGAAGTGATGTGCCCGGACTGCGGTGGCATGTTGAAGGTGGATCCGGTCACCCGCTCGGTGATAGCGCACACACCGGCCCCACGCAAGAAGACGTTCGAAGATTTCGGCGCCGCCGCGAAGGCCCTGAAGGAACAAGACGCGCGCCGCGAGTCGATCTTTGCGCAGTCCGTGCAGGCAGAGAAGAACAAGGAAGACGTAATGGCCAAGAAGTTCGCCGAGGCCGTGAAGAAGGCCAAGGAGTCTCCGCTGACCGGCAAGCCGCTGCGAGACTTTGACCTGGATTAGCGTTAACTCGGCCGAACACGTTGCACTGCATCTTCCGGCGATAGAGGCGCACCATGATCGAGAGCGGTCCTCCACACGATGGTTCTCCAGCCAGACCGGTGCCCTCACTCCAGCCTCACTCATTTGCGTATCCTGCGGCACCACCGGCGGAACTCAAGCCGATCGCTCGGTGGATGTGGATCTCCGGCGCGGCCTTCGTGATCCTGCTGGGCCTGCTGGCAATCCCCGTCTATCGATCGGTGCGCACGCAGATGCGCCTTGGATCCACAACGGTGACGAGCATTCACGTTGCGATGGGGAAGGGCGACGACGCTGCCATCTTCAACGACGCGGATGTTGCGTACCAGCAGCAGGTAGGCAGGAAGAAGTCCGATGAACTCTTTAGCTGGGTGCGATCAAGCCTTGGCCAACCCCACGCCTCCACACGAATTGGCACCTACGCCTCGACCAGTACGAAAGACGGAACGGTGTTGACCCTGAACTATGAGACGACCTTCGACAAGGGTGCCGGTACGGAGACATTCAAGCTGCACAAGGTGGGCGCCAACTATTTGCTGTTGGGATACACGGTTCACTCTCCGCAGCTAAAGCAGCAGGATGTGCCACAAGACTTGAGGACGAACTGATAGGTTTCTGCTTCGTATCTTGGATCGGCGACGAAACCGGTAGACTAGAACCATGCCGCCGATTTTGAATGCTCAGGGCGTGTCGAAACGCTTTGGGGCGACACCACTCTTCGAAAACATATCCTTTGCCGTCAACGAGGGCGACCGCATCGGCCTCATTGGGCCAAACGGAGCGGGTAAGTCCACGCTGCTCGCCGTGCTTGCCGGTGATACCGAGCCAGACAGCGGCGAAGTGTCCGTGCGCCGTCGCGCGCGCATCGGCTACGTGCGCCAGATCTCGGAGTACGCCGCCGGGCTCACCGTGCGTGGCGTAGTCG
>JBAVDD010000388.1:0-21354 GCA_049587035.1 Acidobacteriaceae bacterium
GTATCAAACTTCCCAAAGATGCGCGTCGTAAATGTCTTGCTGGGGCCGAGCAGCGCCATTGCGGTCGCGGTGGTGAAGATCTTGTTGTTCGAAGCGGGACGAAATAGTTTGCCCTCATCGTGGCCATAAATGGGCGTGCCGTCGAGCGTGGTGACCGCAATGCCCCAGTGCGCGCGCGATACGGATGGGTCCGCGAGGAGCGCGTCGATCTGCGCGCCCAGCGGCGTGGCCGCGCCGGTAGGATAGAGAGCATGGGGGAAGGGCGGCGGCGGGGCAAGGGGAGAAGAACTCTGGGCAAACGCGGCTGGCAGCCCGATCATTGCACCAAGAAGCCACAAACTCAGTGCAATTTGTGCAGAGACTTGCATGGCGAAAGTCTACAGAACTGGTGCAATTTATGTATAGAACGTGTGCGATTTATGTGTAGGGTTATGCTGCAACAGGCCTACAATGTCGCCGAGAAGTTCATGAGTTGCTTACGTTTACCGAAGCGAGATGCGATCCGATGAACCGCAGCGACTACAGACCGTACTTCGAATGGCAGCTGCGTACCCGCAGGCTGGCACTGGGGCAGCGCACGCACTTGATGGCCATCATCAACCTCACGCCGGACAGCTTCTCCGGCGACGGTCTGCTGGCGCAGGACGAATCTGTGGTGATGGCGCCCATGGCCGCCATCACCAAGCTCGCCATCGCCGCGGCCGTCGAGGCTGTCGATGCCGGAGCCGATATTGTGGACCTTGGCGCAGAGTCCACCCGGCCAAATGCGATCCCCATCAGCAGCAAAGAAGAGCAGGAACGACTGCTGCCAGTGCTCGAACAGCTCCTCCGCGAACGGCCTCGGGCGATCGTCTCGGTGGACACCTACCATGCAGCTACCGCGCGGGCGGCGACGCGCGCGGGCGCCGAGATCATCAACGACGTCTCCGGCCTCACATGGGATGACGCCATGGCCGGCGTAGTGGCGCAGAGCGGCTGTGGTGTGGTGCTCATGCACTCCCGCGGCCGTTCCGCAGAGTGGCACACCCAGCCGCCGCTAAGTCCGGGCTCCGTGGTGCCAGCGGTGTTTGCAGGGCTCTGTGAGCAGATGGTCCAGGCGGAGGCCGCGGGCATTCGCACCGAACGCATTGTGGTCGATCCCGGCTTTGGGTTTGGCAAGCGCGGGGCAGAGAATTTCTCGCTTCTCGCTGGCCTTAGGCGATTGCACGAGCTAGGCAGGCCGCTGCTCGCCGGGCTCTCGCGCAAGAGCTTTCTGGGTGAAGCAGTGAAGCCCGTCCGGCCTCACCCAGCAGAGATTGCGGAGGCTCGCCGCACGGCAACCGTTGCGGCCAATGTCACGGCAATCCTCGCCGGCGCCCATGTGCTGCGGGTGCATGATCTACAGGCGGCGCGTGAGGCAGCCGCCGTTGCCGACGCCATATTGAGCGCTATGACCCGCGACTAGCACCGCGCTGTAGGCTGGCAGCGCCTGTCGCCGGAATTCCGCTTCAGATCGTCATCACTTCTTTTTCCTTGGCCCGGAAGAGTTCTTCGATGTGCTTGATCTCGGCGTCGGTGAGCTCCTGGATCTCGGCGTTGGCGCGCTTTTCGTCGTCAGCAGAGATGAGCTTGTCCTTGGCGGCCTTCTTCACCGCCTCATTGCCTTCGCGGCGAATGTTGCGAATCGAAGTCTTGTGGTCTTCCACGGTGCCGGCCAGCAGCTTCACCGTCTCCTTGCGGCGCTCCTCGGTCATGGGCGGGACGGGCACGCGGATGATCTTGCCATCGTGCATGGGGTTGAACCCGTGCTGGCTGGTGCGGATGGCCTTTTCTATCGCGGTGACCAGGCTTTGCTCCCATGGCTGGACCAGAATCAGGTTGGCTTCCGGGGTGGTCAATTGTGCCACTTGAGAAATTGGCGTCTCGGTACCATAGTAGTCAACTTTGATCCCGTCCAGCATATGCACCGAGGCCCGCCCGGTACGGACACTCACGAGGTTTGCGCGAAAGTCTTCCACCGAGTTATGCATACGCGCTTTCAGGCCGTCATATACGCCCGAAAGGCCCTCCATACCTGCCATTGCCGATGCCATGGTGTTCACAACCTCCAGAGTTTTGCCGGATATTCCGGTTACAACCCCTGATTTTACAGCCGGATCGCTTCGCGCTGAAGCCAGGGTCCCCGAGTCATGGGATGTAGACGTATGGTGCACGCCAAAGGAATGCTTCCACAGCGAGAATCGTTGACTTCCCCTCCCATGCCCTATATCCTCAAGGGAGATATAGACCCGTTCGCCCCGATTGCGTGACCGAGCGCAAGATCAGTAGGGGTGAGCTCAAATCATTGCTTAACAGCCAAGGGCCCCCGGGTCGCGGCGGAAATAGGATCTCCCAATGAAGAAGACCTTTCTCCTCACTGCTCTCGCATTTGCATTGATCGCTGCGATTCCCGCACGCGCCCAGGGCGGATGTGATGATTCGCCGGAGAATCCCACTCTGATTTTGGCGGGATTGGCTGGTGGAGCGTATGCCCTTTCGACGGTTCGCATGAAGATTCGCGCTCGCCGTGGGGCGAAAAAGCGTTAGGTCCAAGCCCTGCCAGACCGCGCTCAGGCCTGTGTCAGATTAGACAGTTCTGCGAAATAATCCTGCGCGATGCCCTCTGAAGGGCGTAGAGGTTTGTGTCGACACCACTCTCATCCAGGTACCGTCCCCAGAGCGTCGTCGCGCTGGCAAGTCTTTGCGCCGCAGCAGGCCTTTTAACCATATGGCCCTCCGTGCAGGCGCTCTACGGCATCTGGACGTCTGACGACCTCAAGTCCATGGGCATGGTCGTCCCCCTGGTCTGCTATCTATTGATTCTGCGAGCCTGGCAGATGCTGGATTGGGAGACCGACGGCTCCTGGTGGGGGTTCGCCGTACTGGCCACTTCAGCTGCCCTGATGTTCCTACGGGATCAGATGCTGCTGATTGTGACCATCAATAAAAACTGGCTGCTGCAGCTTCCGCCGCTTCCTCTGGTGGCCGTGATCTACGCAGCAGGGGTGGTTCTGCTGTTTGGCGGCTGGCGGCTGCTGAAGGTGGCGTGGTTTCCCGTGGTGCTCATGTGGGCGGTCATTCCGGTGCCGCAAACCTTCAGCCGCATGGTGGACCTCCCCCTGCAGCATGCGTCGGCGACGGTCGCACGCGCGTGGGCACATGCGCTCGGCCAGCAGCTCACCCAGGATAAGCTCCGCCTCATGTTCACCCCGGAGTTCGGGATGTTCATCGCACCCGGCTGCAACGGCATTCGCGGCGCCATCACCCTCGGCCTGGCGGCGGTTGTTGTGAGCTATCTGTACCGTTTTCGCTGGTATGTGTATGCGCCCGTGGTGGTGGGGGCGGTCCTGCTGGGCTATCTATTTAACTTCCTCAGGCTTTGCCTGCTGGTCGTGTACTACAAGATCGCGCTTCCCTACCCCTGGATGCAGCATCACGCCAAGATAGCCGACTACGTCATCGGCGGCTGCCTGTTCATGTGTGCGCTGGCCGTTTTCTTCACCGTCGTCAACAAGCTCCGCACTGAACCCGATGCCGTCGGAAGCGAGGCGGCGGTGGTTCTGGACTCCGACCTGGAAGCTGGGCCGCGGCCGGCGGACCGCATTGTGTCCTCGTCGCTCGCGGTACGCGTTGTGGCCCTACTCGCGATGGCCGCAATCTTCGGCGCCGACGTACTGCACCAGCACCGTGTAGACGCGGCATGGCAGGCGGCCCAGCCCAAGCCAACTCTGCCCCAGCGGGTCGGCGACTTTACCCTCCAGCGCACCTGGGATGAGTCCCAGTTTGGCGTCCTGGTCTACACCTGGGGCGATTACGCCGAGCCCACGGCGAATGGCGTCGCCGGCGCACATGTGATGCTCGGAGTTTCACCCCAGACCGTGCATGATGCAGAGGTCTGTCACCTCGCGCGCGGCGAAGATCCAACCTGGCACGGGCAGATTGTCGCAGCCACTGCTGGCGGCCCCGTAGAGCTGACCGCAGCCACCTACAACGACGGCGCCACCCAGGAGCTCGAGGCCTCGACCGTGTGCGACAACGGCGCCTGCCGTCAGTACTCCGAGACCACGCAACACATGACCCTCATCTTCGCGCGGCCCCACCGCGGCGTCCCTCTCGAAGCCGACACCACGCGGCCCATTCCGGTGATGCTCAAGGTGGAGAGCCTGGACACGATGAGCCCGGCGAGCGTTATCGAACCGCAGCTGGCCGCCACGCTGACGAAATTTCTCCAGGCGGCAAATCTGCTTGCCCTGACTGGCCCGTACAGCGAGCGATAACAACTGGCAGGATCATGCGTCAGAGAAGGGTGATACCTCTGCTGATCAACCCTGTCGGGCCCCTGCACCACCGATTAAAGGCCAAAGCTCTAGTTTGAGGGCGCCCGGGTTCGCATGGGTTGCCGCTAGTCGCCTATAATCAAAGCTCTCCCTTCGTATACCGCAGGGCTGGAATCAACAGCAGAATCCAACAAGCTTTGACAGATTCAAAGAGCAGTGAGGGTGTGGTTATCTTTACCGGAATCCGAGTGAGCGCAAGCTCCCTGAAGTGTACGACCCAGCCTGCGCGCACGCGCTCGAGCCGATTGGGCTTCCTTGGCTTCGGCCAGAACCCCTCCAGCTTGCACCGCGTTCTGCGCTGGGGCCTTTCGAGCTTGGGCATTGCCGCGATATCTGCCGCATTCCCAGCCCTGATCCTGACCGTTGGGACCCCGAGCGCCTCGGCGCAGGTCCAGGCCACCCCGCAGTTCTCCGCGGAGGCAGCGCCGCAGGTCCTTTGCCCTATCCAGGTCATTGGCAACCGGCGCATCCCCAAAGAGTCGATCGTTGCGCGCCTCTTCAGCCGCGCCGGCGATCCCTATGATCCTGCCGTGGTGGAGCGCGACTTCAACTCGCTTTGGAATACCGGCTACTTCGACAATGTCCGCATTGAGAAGATAGAAGGTCACGGCTGCCTCCAGTTGGAGGTCTATGTTCGCGAGAAGCCCACGATCAGCGAGATCAACTATAAGGGCCTGAACTCGGTTTCCGTCTCCGACGTGATGGAGCGTTTCAAGAAGGAAAAGGTTGCGCTGAACGTCGAGAGTCAGTTCGACGAGACCCGTGTAAAGCGGGCCGAGGTCGTCCTGCAGGAGATGCTGGGTGAGCACGGCCACCAGTTTGCCGTCATCAAAACGGAAGTCAAGACCATACCCCCGGCGCGCGTCGCCCTGACGTTCGTCGTCAAGGAAGGTCCGACCGTCAAGGTGGGCAAGATCGCCTTCATCGGCAATCACGCGCTCAACCACCGTACCCTGGTGGCCGCGATGAAGAACCTGAAGCCCATCGGAATCCCCCACTCCATCTTCCTGGAAGATCTCTTCCCGCGCACCTTCGACGCCAGCAAGCTCGATGAGGACGCCGACCGCGTGCGCGAAGCCTACCGCGACAAGGGATACTTCAAGGCCATCACCGGCGAACCGCAGACCAACGTCCGCAACGCTGGCGGCATCAACCCCTTTACCCTTCATCCTTCGCACGGCAAGCGCGTCGATATCGTCATCCCGATCGAAGAGGGCGAACGCTACCGGTTGGGTGGTATTACCTTCAGCGGTAACAAGTCCTACCGCAACGTGAAGGCGCTGCGCGCCCAGTTCCCGGAGAAGGACGGCGACTGGTTCAACGCCCAGCTCTTTGGCAAGGGCATTGAGAACCTCAAGAAGGCCTATGGCGAGGGTGGCTATATCAACATGGTGCCGACGCCAATTCCGCGGACCGATGAGGCCAAGAAGCTGGTCTACCTCAACGTCGATATTGACGAAGGCAAGCAGTTCTATGTCTCGCGCATTGAGTTCACCGGCAACACGCTCACACGCGACCGCGTCGTCCGGCGTGAGCTCCTGATCGAAGAGGGCCAGGTCTACAACAGCCGCCTCGTCGATCTCTCGCTGCTGCGCCTTAACCAGCTGAACTACTTCGACACCCTCAAGGCCGACCAGGACGTGGAGACCCAGCAGAATCAAGATGCCGGAACAGTCGACCTGCTCATCAAACTGCATGAGAAGGGCAAGAACTCCATTGGCGTCAACGGCGGCGTCAGCGGCCTCTCGGGCTCCTTCCTTGGACTGAACTACTCGACCAACAACTTCCTCGGACTCGGCGAAACGCTGAGCGTTTCCGCCAACATCGGTGACCTTTCGCGCAACCTGAGCTTTGGCTTCACCGAGCCCTACCTGCGCAACAAACCGATCTCGCTTGGCGTGCAGGTCTTCGATCGCAAGACGGACTTCAACCCCTCCAAGAGTTACGCAGTCACCGGCGCAAGCACCAACCTCAGCAACGCCGAGCAGTCGCTGCTGAACAACTACAACCAGTCCTCCAAGGGCTTCACGATCTCCACCAGCACCGCCCTGCGCAAGCTCTTCCGGCGCACCGGCGTGGCGCGCCTTGGCCTCGCCTACTCTCTTTCTAGCTCTGGCATCACAACGTTCAACCAGAACACGCTGAGCGTCTTCCAGACGCTGGCCTTCCGGTCGGGCATCGCCGGCGCGAACCAGTTGAATGGCATCGTGACGTCCGTCGTCACGCCGAACTTCAGCTTCTCCACCCTCGACCGTGCCATTGGTCCACACCACGGTAAGGACTTCAGCGCCTCGTTCCAGTTGGCCGGCGTGGGCGGTAACACGAAGTACTACGAGCCGGTTGTATCCTGGCGGCAATTCTTCCCCATGAAGGGCCTCAAGATCAACAAGGACGGACATAATGTCCTCGCCTATCGCGTCCAGTTAGCGAACATCGCCGGTTACGGCGGCCAGGTTGCTCCCCCGTTCGCCCGTCTCTATACCGGCGGCGAGAACGACCTGCGCGGCTTCGACATCCGCTCTCTTTCGCCCTACACCTTCCTTCCGACCAAGGTCATGTTCAACCTGACCAACCCGGATGGCACAACCGTCCCGCGCGATCCCAGCAACCCAACCCTGGGCAATGTGCAGATTCCGCTGCCCGTCTACCGCGTGGCCCCGATTGGTGGTGATACCTCCCTTACCTCCAACCTCGAGTACCGCATTCCCATCATCAACCAGGTCACCTTCGCGTTCTTCACCGACTTCGGCCTCACCATGAACACTGAGGCCAAACAGCTTCGGCAGAGCCCCGAGGGCCTCACCACCATCAACAGCCCGCTCTATGGCTGCCCGCAGGTGGTCAACGGAAACTGCGTCGGAGGCTATCAGTTGCCGCCGTTCTCCGAGTACCTGAAGGATGTCCCGGGAACCAATGTCGTACCGCGCATGTCCACCGGCGCCTATCTGGAGGTGGTCATGCCGATCATCAATGCGCCCTTCCAGATCTACTACGCCTACAACCCCCTGCGCCTGTATAAGGACCTCCCGCAGCAGATCGTGGCGCCGAGCGGAGCAGCTTGCTCCAGTTCTGCAACCGACTGCTTCAAGGACTTCTTCCCGTTCGCCACCTCCCCGGCGGCGGCGGCGTTCAGTTATCAGCAGGCGCTGCAGTTCTACGGAGCGGATTACGTCCTGCGCGAACCGCGCAAGACGTTCCGCTTGACCATCAGCACCTCGTTCTAAACCGCAGCGAGTCGACCGGGGATCAAGCAACCCCGGCAACCAGCAGCGAGGCACAAATGGGTTGGCGAAGAGATCCTTCGCTAACCCATTTGTGTTTCAGGTTGTCTACGCCCGATGTCTTACCTGGTTTCCAACTGCGCTAGTAGGACGTTGATGCCGCGCCCGAACCCAGCGCCAGCCGGTTCAGAATCTGCTGCGCAAAGATGATGTGCACATGCACGCGCTTGGCGACGTCCGGTAGAAACTCCGCAACCAGTGGTCCGATCGGGTCCGTTGCGTATCCAACCAGGATGCGCTTGGCCGTGTCAGGAACATTGGTGCCGATGTCCGGCACATAAAGGTTGGAGATCTCCGCGCTTAGCGGAACGTTGAGGATCGTAGCGTAGTTCGGCATCAGCGAACCGTCATCATGCTGAGAGACGAAGGTATGGATCAGTGCATGCGCGATGCGCCGCCTCACTGAGGCCTGGGGCATGCGGTGATAGCGCGGATCCTCTTGCACCAGCGACGGAATGACATAGATGCCCGTGAAATCCGCCTGGGAATCCTCCGCCAGGCTGTAGCCAGCCAGCTTTCCCCAACCCTTGAACCCCGGCCCATAGACCGAATGTGAATTCACGGCCACCGAGACGCCGGAGAAGGTGGCAATCGCGAGCAGATTGAATGGGTCGATCACCGCTCGAATAGCAAGTTCGCCCTTCTGAGCGGAGGTCAGCGGCCGTACATACCCTGTGTCCACGATCAGCTGTAGCTGGTCCTCGCAGGTTGCCAGCGTCGCAGGCAGAAAGATGATCGGGATCGCTCGCCGGGCCGACCGTTTGGGGCACGGAGGAAGGTTGCTCGTCCTTGTCTGCACTGCGGGAGTTTGTCCCAGGGCCTGCGTCCAAGGCGTTCCCAGCGTTGAAGCGGAAGCCTGCTGCATCGGTGTCGCCGCATCGGCAAGCTCCACCTGGGTTGCGCCTGCTGGTTCGTTCGGTAACACTCCCGGCTGCGTCGAGGTGCTGCCGGAGAACAGCAGCGCGCTCGGTGCATTGGGCAACGCGCCTTCCGTCTGCGCATGCACTCCAGGAGCTGCCATGGACACTGACACTACCGCCAGCACGACAAGGCCCTCGCACCAACCGGAAAGCCGCGTCGACCTCTTCGTATCCTGTTGCTCGAGGTCATGCATGGAAGAGTCTTGCTTCCTTTCCGTCGGCCGAACCTAACGAGGATTCTTCGAAGCTGAGATGCACGTGATGATACGAATGATTGCCCGGCATGCAATGATTTCGCAATTTCCGGCGTTGCCTAGTGGGCTCGCCCGAAATGCAGCTTATGCCACAAACCCGAAGTAAACTCTCCAATCGCGAAACCCAGTGCCGCGCCTCCCACCGAGCCTCCAAACGCAGAGACCGTGCCGCGCACATTGCGATTGATCGAGGGATAGTATGCGTTGTTCAGCAACGCAGATGCGGCGTAGCCCAACAGCAGCGCTCCGTTGACTGTTCGACGACCGCTGTCGGTACGCGTGATCAGCGGTCTTGTGATGGCATACAGCGCGCGATGGACAGTGCTGTACTGCGGCCCCTCCACGTAGTACCGAGGATCCTGATGCAGGAGCGGCGCAAACACCGCGTCAGTAAACAGGCCCTGCGATGTATCCCGAATCGCTGCCGCTCCCAGCCGCTGCCCAAAAGCACCCCGGTCGGTACCGTAGTTAGGCTCGCCATTGGTCAACTGCTCATAGCCTGCTGACGCCAATATGCCGCCAAGGTTCAACAGGCTATAGGTGTCCTCCAGTCCGATCACGAGCTTTGCGTGCGCCGAGAGCGGTTGTGCAATCATGCCCGGCTGAATGTACTTCACATCGATTGGCTCAATCGCCCCCTGTGCCCGCTGGTCGACTTGACGAATCGATGGCCAGCTCTCATCGACTGCCGCTGCACTCATCGCGGGTTCCGGTCCCAATCGCGAGGTCAGCTGCGGCGCCACTTGCGGTTCAGGAGCATCGATCTCCGCGGGCCGAGCCATTCCTTGGGACGCGCCCGTCTCTCCATTGTTTGCGAAGCCCACCTGCTGCGCTCCGGCGGCTGAAACCGCGGTCAGCGCCAGTAGAACGATTCCAACTCGAACGCATCGTTGAGCGAGGTCGCTACCGACCCCGTGCGTGCGGAACTCCTTTGAGGTCTCCGCCCACAAACGCAATACCCTTGGGCTCTGCTGCTTTAGCAATTTGTCTACGTCCTCGCTCGGTCATTACGTTCCGCACACGTCGAAACACACTCTCTCTACGGACCTCTCTCTACGGACGCAATCTGGCCTCACATGGTTGTTCCTCGTCCCGTCCAACATCGCACCGATTCCTCAGCCCCGCATACGCATCCTGTCTCCGCAAACACTTTAGCCGCGAATTCAGCGAGGAATGCAGCTCGCTACGAGTAACCAGCTCGGCACACACCTGGCCCTCCAATGTTGACTCAAGTATCAACAGCACCCAATCATGAAGCTTGGATCTTTAGCGAAAGGGGCCCGTCGATGCCGTGCATCGAAGACGATTCCATGCCACGCATCAACAGCCATCACGTCAGCCATCATGTCTCCTGTGCGCGCGCTCGGCTGCCGAGGCTGAAGCCGACGGGTGGCGTGGCGATGGCCACGCTGCTACTCCTGATCACCGGCTGTCATCACCAGAGACGCCGCCCCTACACTCCACCCCCACCCCCACTTCACAACAAATCCTCCTACAGCCGGCGCAGCGAACCCTCTTACAACCGGTACAGCGAACCGAACCCTACCGAGGCCGACCACGCGCCTATTCCCGCACCCGAAGGACGCCCCGAGTTCGTTGAGACCGGCATGGCCAGCTGGTACGGACCCAGCGGCCGCCGCGCCGCGGACGGCTCTGCCTACGATGGCACCGGGATGACCGCAGCCCACAAAACGCTGCCCCTGGGCACCGTCGTTCGCGTCACCAACCTCTCGAACGACGAGTCGGTGACAGTACGCATCACCGACCGCGGACCCTTCTCTCACGGCCGCATCCTCGACCTCTCAGAAAGCGCGGCAAAGAAGATTGACCTGTATCGCATGGGCATTGCCAAGGTCCGCATCGAAGCCTTTTCCCGGCAGACGGCCACCGTTGAGGGAAAGTGGTGTGTGCAGACCGGCGCGTTCAAGGACCAGCAGGATGCCCTCGATCTCAAGTCGGCACTCGCCCGGCGCTACGCCGGCTCCCGCGTCATCGAGTTCGCCAGCGCCACCGGCTACTGGGTCCGCATCGATCCCCTGCGTCATGACCGCACGGAGGCCGCCGCCATCAAGGACTGGATCGGTAGCCCTTTTCCGGAAGTGGTGCCCTACGTCGTGCGCATCAACTAGTTCGCTGGGAGCACCGGTGGCGGATAGTACGGCAGCTTCTGTTGCTCCTCGTTGGCGCGCTTCACCGTGATATCGGCGAACAGCAGTTCCGGCGCGATCGTAGTCTGCGGCACGGGCATCACCTGCTGCGCAACGTACGGCTTACCGCCAGCTGCGAGAATGCCGCTGCGAATGGCGCGCTGATCCAGCTCATCGAAGATCGCTCCGCGCACCAGCGTGCGCTTGCCATCGGGAGAGACCCGGTACAGCAGCCGTGGCGCGAGCTCTCCACCCAGCGTCTCCACCGAGTACACATCGCGTCCCTGCTCCTTCGCGAGCGCCAGCAACTTGGCATGCAGCGCCTCCGCCGACAACGGATCCAACGACTTGATGAGGATCACACCGGCACGCGAGTGCGCGCCCTGTCCAAGCCCCGCGCGTCCGTGTCCATTTGAGTCCGGAAAGTCCTTCACCGGTTCCCTGCCAATGAGGTAGTTCATCAACTTGCCGCGCACCACCACGTCGACCGGCGCAACCGGCACGCCCTCATCATCCACCTTGTACGCGCCCAGCAGCCCATGACCTTCGAACGTGCGCATCGCCGGATCATCCACGACGGAGAGAAACGACGGCAGGATGGGCGTCTTGTAACTCGACTGATAGGCTCCGCGCGTGCGCGCCGCTGTGCCCATGTCCGGACGGTCTGCCTCCACATTCGGCACAAGCAGCCGGTTGAAAACATCGGCCGACGCATCTCCGGAGAACAACACCGGACCGTGGTAGTCCTCGGGATCGACAAGAGGCGCATGGCGCAGCTCATTGAAGCTGATCAGATCCTCGAGCGTGCGCTTGTTCAACGCCGCTGCACTCTCCAGTCCAGCGGCCGTGGTCGCAACCGAACCGTTGCTGCGCCCCAGGTTCATCCCGTCCGGCGCCTGCCCCCCCACGTTGATGTCATCCGAATAGCCCGCATACCCATGGCGCAACACCGTCCCATCCGTGTCCACCGTGTATCGATTCACCACCAGCACGCTGACGCTAGCCGAGCTGTGCTGCACATCGTTCGCAAAGCTACGCACCTCGGGCGAGGTCTCAAAGAGACCACTGGCTGCGATCAATCGACGCTTCCAGTCATCGCGATCAAGCGTGAGCTCCACCAGCGGCTCAATCAACGTAACCGACTTGGCAGGCGTGAAGTCGTTCGCCGTGGGCGGAGTCTGGAACGTCTTCAGCGTCGCCTGCTTGGCCGCGTAAGCTCGCAGCGCATTCTTGTACGCATCGTCGGTCGCAGACCACAGCGCATACGTCAACGCCGCAGGATCGTTGTCCATGGGAGCGAGCTCCAGCGAACCATCGCCACGCGCCGAGCTCGAGTCCGACGCGTAGTTGCCGATGCGCACCTCAACCCGCACTACGCGCTGATGACTCTCCGTTTCTCGCGTCAGCGCACCGTAGCTGGCAATCGCATCGTACGTGTGCAGGTCTTCCAGACGGTACGCGATGAAGTACGGCCGCTGCATGCCTGGAATCACCAGGTCGGCCTTCTCGCGCGCCAGCTCCTGCTGCATCGCGGTCAGGATTGGGTCATTCGCCTGCGGAGCCTGGGCCATCGCAAACGAACATAGGGCGGGAATCAGAAGCAGGGAGCGCATACGCATTAGCGGCCTCCCTTCGGCGTGCCCGTCGTATTCGGCGTGCTTGTGCTCGGCACATCGTCCAGAGGTGGAGGCGGAACGATCGGCGGACGCGACGTGCCTTGCGCCTGCCGCTGCGTCTCAATCGACGACACCAGCATCGCCGGCGCCACGGCACTCACCGGGACCGTCCCCGACTCCGCTCCGCAAAGCCCGTTGAACACCTCCGGGTGATCGTCTGTTGCCACAATACTGCTCAACGCCGCCTGCGGCGTGCCAACGATCGAAACACCGCGCACCAACTCATCCGGGCGACCGTCAACATAGACCCGATACACCACCAGCGGAATCACCTGGAACGCCTGCGGCGAGCGGCGCGTGGTAACAGCAAAGCCCGAGCTGATGTCCTCGAAGTACAAGCCATAAGTCTTGCCCTGCTTCCGCGCCTCCGCCTTCAACATCTGCCGCAGCTTCGTATCGGAGACCGTCTTCGCTGACGTCACAATCAGATTGCCTTGCCGCCCAGTTGGCATCTTGCCTGTCTGCGCGCGGCCATGGCCGTTCGATTCCGAAAATCCCGCGACCGGCAGGCGCGACATCAGAAATGTTTGCAGCACGCCATCCTGCACCAGTTGCACTCGCTGCGCGGGTTGGCCCTCATCATCGAACAGATAATGCCCGCTGAGTGGATGGCCATCGTACGTCTTCAACGTCGGATCATCGGCAACCGAGAGGAAGCTAGGCAGGATCGCCTTGCCGAGGAGCTTCGTGAACGTCTCTCCTTCTTCGTCGCCGCGCTGCCGCTGGCCCTCCAACCGATGACCCAGCACCTCGTGGAAGAAAACCGCAGCCGCGCGCCCCGAAAGAATCGCCGGCCCGTTGTAAGGCTCCGTAATCGGTGCCGTGCGCAGATCGTTCAGTCCCTTCGCCAACGCCTCGATCTTCGTCATCACCTCGGCCTGCGCAGGAAGATGCCCCGCCGAGTCGGCCTCAAACGTCTCATCGCGAAACATATCCATGCCATCGGCAGCTCGCGTGCGCGCCTCAACGATCAGCCGCGCGACGTGATTTGGCGCCGCCACCTTCGATCCCTCGCTAGACACAAAGTAATCGGTCTCATGCGTGGCCTGGAGCACCACCGTGTCGTAAAAAATATCTGGATAACCGCGGAAGATTCCCGAGATCTGCCGCAGCCGCGCTTCCCATGCAGCACGGTCAACGGTCAGCGGCGGCTCCGTAGGAAGAATGTCCACCACCGGTTGCTGCCGCGAGAAGTCCGGCGACCGATCCTCCTCGCGCGCGCGCACCTGCTGCTCCGTCTTTACCTTCTCCAATGCGTCAAGAGCTTTTCCATAGCCGCGGTTGGTGGTGAACCAGAGCGTCCGCTCAATGGCCTCGCGATCATCTGTTAACGGCAGCGACATCGTAGTCAGCGCGCTGGCGCGATGCGTGTCATGCGTATTGTCCAGCTCCGGGGTCCCGATCCGCACCTGCACATCGGCGGTCCTGTCATGGGACTGGTTGGAGTTCACGATCGCCCCATACTGCGCCGTGATCGTAACGCTCTCCGCATCCGCTGCAGAGTAGCTGAGAAAGTAAGGCTTCTGTGGCGCCTTCTCCGCGCTCTTCTCGTTGGAAGAAGCTACTGGCTCGCTCGCACTGCCAAGATCGGCCATCGCGCGATGCAGCTCTGTGTCCATCGCCTGCATCAGCACTGGCTCCTGCACGACGGAGCTCGTGCTGCTCTGTGTCGGAACGGTCTGTGCCGCAGCAACACCGCAGACCAACGATCCGGCACACGCGAAGACGGCCACGCGCAGGCTCAAAGTCCACGCCGAGTGAGAAAACAGTTGCGACAATTCCAAGCGGGATACTGCAGGACGGGGCGATTCAGATCGGATCAAGTGTGGGCCAGCTTCCAGTGCTTAAACATGTCTTGTGGCGTAATGTTCTCTGAGTGTATCGAATTACACGGCTTTCTGGCTGATCCCGCCCACACCCGCTGCTGGGAAATGTTTGCCGGATGAAAATACTTGCCCGCTTTCTCCCCCCGGGCGCAGACTGGATCCATCAACATCCATCAACGATTGGCCTCGGTATTCGCCTACACGCAAGGAACCCCATGAATCTGCGCGTCTTCTCCCAGCTCTTTGCTGCTTCGCTCTGTCTTCTGCTCCTTCCGCTCAGCCTGGCGGGCTGCGCCCATGAAACCACCGCCGAGCACGCCGCCAACGTCTACGCCGCACAGGAGCTGGCCGCCGCCCAGCCCCACGGCAACATCCCGGACTACTCTCTCGCGCCCGCCGACCTCGCCAAGGCACAGCACCTCAGCTCCGTGGATGAAGTGCTCCACTTCGGCGGCGAAGCCTGGGGCATCATCAGCCTCCTGCTCCTGCTCGGCTTCGGAGCCATCGCCTGGATGCGCAACACGGCCGAACGAGTCAGCAGTAACCGCTGGGCACAGTGCTACGTCTTCCTCTTTCTCTACATCCTCGCCGGCACGCTGCTCAACCTCCCCATCGATCTCTACGCGCACCATCTCTCCCTGCAGTTCGGTCTCTCCGTGCAGAGCTGGCCTAGTTGGTTTGGCGACCAAGCCAAGACCTTTGGACTTACCTGGCTCGTCGGCGGCCTTCTGGTGATGCTGCTCTTCTGGATCATCCGTAAGCTTCCCCGCAGCTGGTGGTTTGCCTTTTGGTGTGTCTCCATTCCCATCCTGCTCTTCGGCATCTTCGTCGCGCCTTATATCGAGCCCATCTTCTTCCACTACCAGCCGCTGGCGCAGACCGACCCGGCCCTGGTCGCGCAACTGGAGCAGGTGGTCCAGAAGGGCCACATGAATATCCCGCCCCAGCGCATGTTCCTGATGAAGGCCAGCGCCAAGTACACCACGCTCAACGCCGACGTCGAAGGCTTCGGCGCCAGCAAGCGCGTCGTCGTATGGGACACCACGATCGCAAAGATGACCCCCGACGAGATCGTCTTCGTCTTCGGCCACGAGTCCGGACACTACGTCCTCCACCACATCGTGAGCACAGTCATCTTTACCCTCGCCATCCTGATCGTCTGTCTCTATCTCGGCTATCTCTTCGTGCTGTGGGCCATCGCCAGGTTTGGCGGCCACTGGGGCATCCGCTCCCAAAACGACTGGGCAGCGCTCGCCGTTCTGCTTCTCGCACTTTCCCTTTTCGGAACGCTGTTGGAGCCATTGGAGAACTCCTACAGCCGCATGCATGAGCACGCCGCCGACGTGTACGGCCAGGAAGCCATCCACGGTTTGGTGCAGGATCCGCAGTCCACCGCAACGAGTGCCTTCGACGTCCTCGGCAAAACCTCCTTCGCCGACCCCAATCCGAACGCCCTGTACGAGTTCTGGACCTACACTCATCCCTCCATTGGCCGCCGCGCCGCCTTTGCCAAAGCCTACAACCCGTGGGCCCCGGGTATGGAGCCAAAATATTTCAAGAAGTAGCCGTTGCGGTTTAACATGCGCTCATGGCTACTAACTCCGACTGCCTCTTCTGCAAGATCGCCAGCGGCGCGATCCCCGTCACGCGTCTCTACGAGAACGAGCACGTACTCGCCTTCCCCGACATTCACCCACAGGCGCCTGTGCATATCTTGATCATCCCCAAACAACACTTCAACTCACTTGCGCACGTAACTGCCGAAGAATCTGAACTACTCGGTCAACTGATTGCAGCAGCAGGCGAGATCGCGCAGCAACAAGGCCTCGGTCTTCACAACGATGGCGGTGGATATCGCGTGATCATTAACACGGGCCCCGATGGTGGACAAACCGTCGATCACCTTCACGTGCATCTGCTTGGCGGTCGACACATGGGTTGGCCTCCAGGCTAATCATCACTACATTGTCGGCACGACGGTTACGAAATCGCACACGGAGTAACCCACCGAAGCAGCGTCCGGTAACATTACTTTGAGCACTGGGTAACTCCATATCCTTAGCGATTACTAACACTTCAAGTGAGGGTTGAGGTGGGGTTAACCAGCGTGGTTCACGTGAGGCAACCCGCTACCCACGACGCTTTTTGCGCCATCGCGCACGCTCTGCGCGTCCAATCATGTGCAATGCCATTGCGATCGTATTTCAATAAAGTTTTCGCTATCGTCCGGTAATCGCAATCGCGCAATATGATGCGAAACACAACCCGAAACGCAACAACAGAGGCACAACATCATGGCTTCAACGCTCAAGCAACCTGTACCAGCACCGCAGCGCGACACCGCACTCCCCGCCGATGGATGGACATCGGGTCAGCATGAAAAGGCCGTCTTTGCCGGCGGATGTTTTTGGGGCGTGCAGTCCGTCTTCCAGCGTGTGAAGGGCGTAGTACAAACCATGGTCGGCTACTCCGGCGGAGACGCTGCGACCGCAAGCTATCGCACGGTATGCAATGAAGAGACAGGCCACGCAGAAGCTCTCGAGATCGTCTTTGATCCATCGATCGTGAGCTACGGCACGCTGCTGCGCGTCTTTTTCTCGGTAGTCCACGATCCCACGCAGCTCAATCGTCAGGGCGCCGATGTAGGCACCAGCTACCGCTCCGCGATCTTCTATACCAACGAGGAGCAGCGCGAGATTGCACAAGCCTATGTGCAACAACTCGACACGGCTCACCTCTTCTCCAAGCCCATCGTCACGCAGATCATTCCACTCGCGGCCTTCTATCGCGGCGAGGAGTATCACCAGGACTACGCCATCAAAAACCCGCACAACCCCTACGTCCAGGTGTGTGACATCCCAAAGATCTCTGCGCTAGAAAAGCAGTTTCCCGAACTCTTTCAGGAGTATGTCCGATAAAGGACCGCGCAATCGACCTCATGTCCATCCGCTTCCGCTTTCCTGTCGTAGTTCTCCGGTCATGCGCTTGGCGCAGCCTCGCTGTGACGATTGTTCTGGCTACGGCAGCATGGTCTTTCGATCTTCCCAGCGCGGCACAGAGCCTCTCGCAACCTTCCACCACGACAGAACAGGCAGCCAAGCAGTTGGAAGCCAACCATACCGGCGTGAAACCCACGCAGAGCGGCAAGAGTCCCAAGCAGAATCCCGAATCATCGGCAACTCCCGAAACCGGCGGCGAGCAGGCTGCGAGCGCCACACGCCTCACCCTCGGCCCGGTCGATCCTTCCGTACCGCCAACCGACCTGCCTAAAGATCGTCCCGTCATCGGGCTCGCTCTCGGCGGCGGCGGCGCGCAGGCGATGAGCGAGATCGGTGTGCTGCAGTGGTTTGAAGACCATCACATCCCTGTCGATGTCATCGCCGGCACCAGCATGGGCTCCATCATCGGCGCGCTCTACGCCACCGGCCACTCGCCCGAAGAGATGAAGCACATCATGAGTGAGGACTCCGTCTACTCCGTCTTTCGCATCGAGCAGGCCTACAGCGCGCAGAACTTTCGCCGCCGCGAAGACACGCGCGACATCCCCAATGCCATCACCGTTGGTCTCAAGCACGGCATTGAGTTCCGCAATAGCCTGCTCACCGAATCCGGCCTCAACGAACTCCTCGAGAAAGAGTTCCTCCGCTACAACGATCAGACGGACTTCAATCATCTCCCCATCCCCTTCCGCTGCCAGGCCACTGATCTCACGGCCGCTAAGACCGTCACCTTCGCGCGCGGATCGCTGCGCGATGCCGTGCTCGCCTCTGCCTCCATCCCCGGTGTCTTCCGCCCCTTTCAGCTCGATGGTCACGACTTTGTCGATGGCGCGATCCTTGAAAACCTGCCCACGCCTGATGTGAAGACGATGGGCGCCGACGTCGTGCTCGCCGTCAGTCTGCACCTGCAGCCCATTGGCAACGGCGATCTCAACTCCATCCTCGGCGTGCTGCAGCGTGCCTTCGCCGTCGGCATCGAGAACAACGAAGAGCGCGATCGCAAGCTGGCCAACGTTGTCATCACGCCAGATGTGTCCAGCTTCAGCGCCGCCAACTATCTCAAAGTGGACGAACTCGCCGCCCGCGGCTATGCTGCAGCAGAGTCTGACAAGGCGGAGCTGCTCAAGTATGTGGTCACTCCGGCTCAGTGGCAGCAGTACATCGCACAACGCAACGCGCGCATGCACGGGCCCCCGGGCAACGTCTTGCGCGTGGAAGTCGACGCACCCAACGCCGCGGTGAAGGCCGTGGCCGAGCGCCTCTTCACGCCGCTCCTCAATCAACCTGTCGACACGAAACAAATCGCCGGACTGCTCTCCCAACTGCGCAGCGACGGACGATACGACGCTGACTACACCGTCGGCTACGATCGCTCCATGCGCGGCCGGCCCATCCTTCTCATTACCGTGCACGACAAGCCGACAGGCCCACCCTTCCTCAAAGTTGGTTTCAACCTCGAAGCACAAACCGGCGGCGTCACCCGCGCCACCGTCAACACCATCCTGCTCGATCAGGATCTCGGCGGCTATGGCTCAGAGCTGCGCACCTACGTTGACTTCGGATTCTCGTCGCGCATCGAGACCGAGTACTACCACCGGATCGACTGGGCCGGTTTCTTCGTCGCGCCGCGTGCCAACATAACGCGCACGCCCTATTACATCTACAACGGTAACCTGCGCCTCTCCGAACGGCTCTCACAACTCGCCGGCCTCGGCGCGGACATTGGATGGAGCGACGGCCGCTCGCAGGAGGTGCGCGCCGGTTGGCAGCTGCAGAACGTGCGCTGGTACACCACCACCGGCTACGACGGACTTCCTAACTATCGTGGCAACGCCCAGACCGGACGCGTGCAGTACATCTACGATTCCGAGGACCGCGCGCTGGTGCCGCACTACGGCATTCGCTCACAAACTGATTTCGGCTATCTCTACGGAACTCCCGGCAGCCCAGGCGCGCCGCAGCTCTCCAGCCAGATCGCCTTTTCCCACACCTTCGCGAAGAATAATCTCTTCCTGATGAACATGGAGGGTGGGACCCTGTTGCATCGCGACGTCGCGCAGCCCTTCCGCTTCACCCTGGGCGGCCCTCTGCGCCTGAGCGCCAGCGCAATCGATCAGTACCGCGGCACGGACTACTTCCTCGTCACACCGGGCTATCTGCGCCGCATCAAATCGCTGCCTGCTCCGCTCGGCAACAGCCTCTACCTCGGCGGCTTCTACGAAGCAGGCCAGATGCGCGCGCCGGACGCCACCACCATTACGCAGCAGGATGTTTTCTTCGGCATCATCGCGGAGACACCTCTCGGCGTCATCTCCATCGGTCCCGCCATCGGCACTCACAGCGAACACAAGTTAGTCTTCACCATCGGAAAATTTTTCTAGCGTCCAATGTTATTGCCGAAACATTGTGGCGAATCCTACCGCCCGGCGCTGAGCCTCGCTGCTAGCCGCTCCGGCAACTGCGCCTCGCGGATCGCAGCTTGCGCAGCGGCCACATCATACGGTGTGCGAAAGAACGTCACCTGTTCCACCGCATTGTCATAGATCGCGAACGCCGCGCGCCAGTCGCCATCACGCGGCTGCCCCACAGCTCCCGGATTGATCAGATGCCGCGAGCTCACGGGCACATCCAGCGTGAATTGCTGCACGTTGTCCCTGCCGTCTGATGCATACACCGGATAGTTCTCCGCCCATTCCTCATCCCGCATCGAGAAGGCGCCTTGCAGATGCGTGTGTCCAAAGAACGCAAGCTCGGTGGGCATTCGTTGCAGCGGCGTCCACGCATCGCGCATTGACGCGATGTACTGGTCTTCATGCAGCGGCGAGCCGTGTGCGCAAAGAGCGCGCTCTGTAACCTGGATTGGTCCCATCGGAAGCTCACGCAGCCACTCCCGGTTGTTTGACCGAAGATGTTGTCGTGTCCAGCTGGCAGCCAGCGCCGCAATCGGATTGAAACCCTCCGAGCTGCTCAGACCGCAGCACACGCGGTCGTGATTGCCGCGCACATGGATCGCGCGCTCCACCGCCACCGCGCACAGGGTGTCAATCACCTCGTTGGGCCTCGCCCCATATCCAACCACATCGCCGAGGTTCCACAGCTGGTCGAATCCACCACCGGTGCAGCTCTGCGCCATTCCCAGGACCGCCTCAAGAGCCTGCAAATTCCCGTGGATGTCCGAAACTACGAGCGCGCGCATACACAACCAGTCTGCTCAACAATAAACTGCCGATCTCGGAATCATTAGATGCCAGACCGCACCATCGTAGCAAGCGGACGGTCGCGCTCCGTACTCATCGTCGGCACTGAAGCCAGAAGGTTACGCGTGTACTCGTGCTGCGGCCGCGTCAGCACCTGCTCCACAATCCCCTGCTCCACAATTTCACCGTGCCGCATCACCGCCACGCGGTCGGCGACCTGCGATACCACCGCCAGGTCATGCGAGATGAAGAGCATCGAAAGCTGATGCTCGCGCTTCAGCTCCTTCAGCAGCTCCAGAATCTGCGCCTGCACTGTCACATCCAGCGCCGTCGTCGGCTCATCCGCAACCAGCAGCCGCGGCTTGTTGATGAGAGCCATCGCAATCACAATGCGCTGCCGCTGTCCGCCAGAGAACTGGTGCGGATAATCCTCCATGCGCCGCTCCGGCTCCGGCAACGCAACCTCACGCATGGCAGCCAGCACGCGCTCGCGCACCTCGCGCCGCGGCGTCTTCGGAGCATGCGCCAGTAGCGCCTCGCCAATCTGTCGCCCAATGTTCATCACCGGATTCAGCGCCGTCATCGGCTCCTGAAAGATCATCGCAATCGACTGGCCGCGGTGCCGCCGCATAGCCTCTTCGGGCAGCGTCTGCAGTTCATCGACCGCACCATCCGCGCGCCGGAAGCGCACGCTCCCGC
>JBAVDD010000389.1:0-4386 GCA_049587035.1 Acidobacteriaceae bacterium
GGATAGAGTGTAGAGCGTAAAGAAAGATTAAAGGCAAAGGCCCTCGGTGAACCGGGGGCCTCAGTGTTTGAGATGGAGGGGAATTAATGCGATGCAGGGGTGAGTTGCAGAGGGGTGTTGAGGGTAAAAACAATCGATGTGCCGATGGGGAGTTCCTGCTGGCGGTCATGCCTTAGCCACCAGACGGTTGCCACTCCTGCGCCTACGCCGAGTCCAACGACAGCGCCCACTCCGCCGCCGATGAGGGCTCCGGCAACGACGGCGCTGGTGGCAAGGCCGACAGTTGTTATGGCCTGACCTGTGCTGAGATTGCCTACGATCGCGCCCTCTCTGTCGACGCGTGATGCAGCGTAGTGGTCGAGGTTGGTGACCTCGGCGTGAAGGGGATAGACGGTGCCATCGGGCAGGCTTACGGAGTCAGGCTGGAGACGGATGGCCGATGCGCCACCGAAGCGGTGGCCTCCGTGGATGTGAGTGATGCGGCCATAGATGAGGCTGCCGGCGGGAAGCAGAACAACGCCGTTGCGTGTGACGTCAGCGGTGAGTTGCGCGGTGAAGCGCGTGCCGGGCAGCGTAGTCTCGGTAGAGATGGGCTGTTGCAACGTGGCGTTCAGCGTGGCGCCGATGGGAAGCTCGTTGGGGCCAATGGGAACGTAGGTGACGATCTGGCCGTCGGGATCGCCGACCGCACCCATCGTCGGATTGACGGCTGCGGTTTGGTCGGGGACCTGCGCATATTGCGGCGTGCGGTGGTAGAGCGTAGGCGTCGACGGCGTGCTGATCGTCATGTCCGCAGAGGGCGTGGCGTGCGACGGTGGGACGTAGTGCGAGGTGTCCGGCGTGAGGACGGGCTGCGTGTCATCCAGGTCCTCGGGGTGCGAGGTTCCGGTCATCTGGGCAAGCAGCGGCACGCTGGTGAGCAGAAGGAGGGCGGCGGCAAGCGGGAGGGAGAGCTTGATCTTCATCGAGGAGTTTCTCCTGAGAGAACTGTGGCGCAGATGCACCCATCTATAGCAGATGAGCAGATGCACCTATCTATTAAGGGTAGACGCACGATCATGGACGTGGTGAGGTTCGTGCATCCGTGCATCCTGGCGGTTAATACGATGCCGGGTGCAGTGTTCTGGTTGAATGAACGAAACTTGGTTCGGTGCATGGGCGGAACGTGCGAGTGGAGCGACAGGCGCTTAGCTCTAGCGACGCGGAGGGGCGGCGACGATGCGTTCGTAGTAGCGCTCGTAGAGGGGAATGATGCGCGAGGCGCAGAAGTGGTCCTGGGCGGTGCGGCGGGCGGCGGTGGACATGCGTTCGAGCAGAGCCGGGTCGCTGAGGATGGAGATGGCGCCTGCGGTCATGCCGTCTACGTCACCAACGTCGAAGAGGAGGCCATTGACGCCGTCCTCGATCAACTCGGGCACCCCGCCGACACGGGTGGCGACGGCGGGGACGCGGCAGGCCATGGCTTCGAGCGCGGCGAGGCCGAAGGACTCCATCTCGCTCGGCATGAGCATGAGGTCGGAGAGCGCGAGGAGCTCGTTGACGTTCTCCTGCTTGCCGACGAAGTCGACGCGGTCGGCGATACCAAGGCGCATGGCGAGGAACTCGGCTGCGGAGCGGTCGGGGCCGTCGCCGATGAGGAGCAGGCGCGCGGGGAGGGCGCGGGAGACGCGCGTGAAGGTCTCGATGACGTCGAGGACTCGCTTGACGGGCCGGAAGTTCGAAAGGTGAACGAGCAGGCTCTCGCCGGGCTTGGCGAAGCGCGGGCGCTGCTGCGCGACTAACTCCGGGTTGCGCGTGTAGAAGTCGCAGTTGACGAAGTTGCGGATGACCTCGATGTCGCGTGTGATGCCGAGGTTTTCGCGGGTGCGCTCGCGGAGGTGTTCGGAGATGGCCGTCACGCCGTCGGACTCGTCGATGCCGAAGCGGGTGATGGGCAGGTACGAGCGGTCGAGGCCGACGAGGGTGATGTCCGTGCCGTGCAGCGTGGTGATGAAGGGCAGGTGACGGCCGCGGGCGGCGAGCATCTGGCGGGCCAGCAGCGCGCTGACACTGTGGGGGATGGCGTAGTGGACGTGCAGCAGATCGAGGGAGTGGAACTCTGCGACCTCGGCCATGCGGGTGGCGAGGGCGAGGTCGTAGGGCGGGTACTCGAAGAGTGGGTAGTTGGAGACCGGAACCTCGTGGTAGCGGATGTTGGCTTCGCGGCCGGTGAGGCGGAAGGGCTGCGAGTAGGTGATGAAGTGGATCTCGTGGCCGCGCGCTGCTAGCTCGATGCCGAGCTCCGTGGCTACTACGCCGGAGCCGCCGTAGGTTGGATAGCACGTAATGCCAATCTTCATCTTGATCCTTTAATTAATGCCGATTTTCTTTTCGTGCTCGTGCTTCTCTACGTTCCCATAATGGATGAGTTTGGGGGCTTGAGGGTGCAATAACATCTTCGGAACTTCATGGAGTAGGGCCTCGCGCTCGATCTCCCGATGGGTGCGCAGGCGGGTGGCGATGGCGTCGAGGTCCGTGTCGTTGTAACCGGGATGGCAAAGAAGCTCAAAGGTTCCAGTGGAGGGAATATGTGCGAGTAATTGCTGCAAAGCGGCTGCATCGAGACTGCCCGTAGCCGAGATGCCAAAGGTGCCGTTGGTGGTGGTGATGTGGGAGGCGATACGGCGGAAACTGGGCCGGAAGCGGTTGAGGAGCGCAATCTGCAGGCGGCGCTTCTGGCTTGCGTGGGAGCCAGTGTGCCGGGGTTCGAAGGGGTTGCGGATTACGGCGACCGATGTTGCCTGCATCACGCGGATAAGTGCGCGCGCGACGGGTGGAAAGATGTGCGTGTGCTTGTGCGTGTCGAGATGTGTGACACGTATGCCTGCGAGGTGGAGCTTGCGCACCTGGGCGAGGGCTTCGATTGCGATCTCGTCTTCAGAGATGCGACGGGCTACAAGGTCTCGAACGAAGTGGGTTAGTTTGGGGCGGAAGGTTCTGCCATTCGGGCCTAGAAGCGTGGGGATGGATTCGGGTGGGGAGACGGGCGTGCCGTCGGTGAGGACGATGTGGCAGCCGACGCCGAGTGTGGGGTGCGCGAGGGCAATGCGGACGGCGTCGTCGAAGGCCGAACCGCTGGCCATAAGGGTGGCAGAGGTGAGGGCGCCGGCGGCGTGTAGTTCGGCGATGGCGCGGTTGATGCCCGGGGTTAGGCCGAAGTCGTCAGCGTTGAGGATGAGGCGCGCGGGCATCGTGAGCTGTGGCTTCGGTGGGGTTGCCGAAAAGAAAGTGGTGGGCAGAGAGGGATTCGAACCCCCGACATCCTGCTTGTAAGGCAGGCGCTCTAACCAGCTGAGCTATCCGCCCACTTCGGGCACGAACCTAAGTGTAGGCGATTGAGAGATGGAGAGCAATGCACGGAGTCGCGGGATATCATGAAGATTGCGATGCTGTGGTTGTATTCGCACGAGAAAGCGGGAGCGCACGATGAAGGCACTGGTGAAGAGCAAGGCGGAGCAGGGGCTGTGGCTGGAAGAGATTCCGGTGCCGGAGATCGGGATCAACGATGTGCTGATTCGGGTGCGGTATACGGGGATCTGCGGGACCGATGTGCACATTTATCAGTGGGATGAGTGGGCGCAGAAAACCATCCCTGTGCCGATGGCGATTGGGCATGAGTTTGTCGGTGAGATCGTTGCGGTGGGCTCGAATGTGAGTGATTTTTTCCCAGGCGACATTGTGAGTGGCGAGGGTCATGTGACGTGCGGACGCTGCCGCAATTGTCTTGCGGGACGCCGGCATCTGTGCGCGCATACGTTGGGCGTGGGCGTGAACCGGCCGGGAGCGTTTGCCGAGTTTATCTCGCTGCCGATGACGAACATATGGCGGCACGATCCAAAGATTAATCAGGAAGTAGCCGCGATCTTCGATCCGTTTGGCAATGCTGTGCATACAGCGCTATCGTTTCCGCTGCTGGGTGAGGATGTGCTGATTACGGGCGCAGGGCCGATTGGGATTATGGCTATCCCGGTGGCTCGGCATGCGGGCGCGCGGCATATTGTGATTACGGATATGAACCCGTACCGGCTGGAGCTGGCGCAGAAGATGGGTGCGACGCTGGCGGTGAACCCGACGGAGACTCCGATTGCCGAGGTGCAGAAGCAGTTGGGGATGCTGGAGGGGTTCGATGTAGGGCTGGAGATGTCAGGCAACGCGCAGGCGCTGCGCGACATGATCTCCAATATGGCGCATGGAGGGAAGATTGCGATCCTCGGAATCCCGGCCAAGGAGGCGCCGATGAACTGGCGCGACGTGATCTTCAACATGCTCACGATCAAAGGTATTTATGGGCGCGAGATGTATGAGACCTGGTACAAGATGTCGGTAATGCTTGAGTCAGGCGTGAAC
>JBAVDD010000390.1:0-14742 GCA_049587035.1 Acidobacteriaceae bacterium
AGATCGGCCTGCTGGGTGGCGGCGTCGACGCTGGGAAGCTCGGCGGTGACCTGGTCCGGGTGGTTCTCGTCTCCGGCGCCGCGCTGGGCTTTGCGCCAGGCGTCTTCTGCGTTGTAGACGGTGCGCAGGCGAAGGTCTTCAGCGGTGAGATGCTGCGCGGGGCCCGCGCACGCGCAGTTGCCTGGCGCTGCCTTGTTTGCTGCTGGTGCGGGAGCCTGTGCCGCTGCGCTGGTGATTGCGATGGTGGAAAGGATGGTGCAGAACACCATTGCGGACACTACGCTGCGTGAGGTCATCAATTCTCCGTTGCGGCATCTGCGGCGAGATGCGGCTGTGAGGTTTGTCGCGAACAAACGGATTTTACTCGCTCGTTTCTCCTACTCTACGAGATCGGCGGAGAGGGCCCGCAGGCCAGCGTCATTTGCCGTGCGATAGTCGATGCGCGCTAGACTGTTCGCTGCATCCTAAGAATGTGGGAGTGGACTGTATGCGTGTTGGCCTGATGACCCGTGAGTATCCGCCGTATGTGTATGGCGGCGCTGGAGTGCACGTCGAATATCTTTCACGCGAGCTGGCCAGGCGCATCGAGGTGGACGTGCATGCGTGGGGCGAGACGCCGGATGCGGACAGCCTGAACGATCCGCAGCTGCCGCAAAATCCGAACCTGCAGGTGCACTACGAGCAGCCCTGGCCGATGATCTCCCACGGCACGCAGGCCAAGTTCAAAGGAGCGCTCGAGGCGCTGTCGCTGAATCTTTTGCAGAATCTTCATTTGGACAAGCTGGACGTGATCCATACGCACACCTGGTACGTCGCGATGGCGGGGTTCCTGGCTAAGAAGTTGTATGGGATTCCGTTTGTGTTGACGACCCATTCTTTAGAACCGTTGCGCGCGTGGAAGGCCGAGCAGCTGGGGACAGGCTATGCGCTGAGTTCGTGGATGGAGCGCACGGCGATTCTCGATGCGGATGCGATTGTCGCCGTGTCGAATGGGACCAAGGCGGACATCCTCAAGGCGTATCCCGATGTGGATGAGAAGCGCATCCATGTGATCTACAACGGCATCGACCTGGAACAGTATCAGTACGCGGCGGAGATTTCGGCGCTGGAGAAGTATGGCGTAGATCCATCGAAGCCATACGTACTTTTCGTGGGACGCATCACCCGGCAGAAGGGCGTGACGCACCTGGTGGAGGCGATTCAGTATCTGCCGGCGGGGACGCAGGTGGTGCTGTGTGCGGGCGCTCCAGACACACCAGAGATTGCCGCGGAGATGCGCGCCAAGGTGGAGCGGGTGCGCCGATACACGCCGGGCAGCCGGCACGCGGCAGTCGAAAACTTTACGACGGACGGTGGCCACTCGATTGCCACGGGCGACCCGACCGGCACTGGCCACAACCTTGTGTGGATTGAACAGATGGTGACGCGCGAGGAGGCGATTCAGCTGTACTCGCACTGCGCGGTGTTCTGCTGCCCGTCGGTGTATGAGCCGTTCGGGATCATCAACCTGGAGGCGATGGCGTGCCGCGCGCCGGTGGTGGCCAGCGCGACGGGCGGCATTCTCGAGGTGGTGGTGGACGGCAAGACCGGGCACCTGGTGCCGTTTGAGGCCGACCCGGCGACCACGTTCCCGAGCGATCCTGCGAAGTTTGCGAAGGACCTCGCCGCGCGCCTCACCGAGCTGCTGCGCGATCCCGAGAAGGCGCAGCGCATGGGCGAGGCTGGGCGGGCGCGCGTAGAGGAACACTTCTCGTGGACGGCCATTGCGGCACAGACGATCAAGCTATATGAGAGCCTGACGGGCAAGAGGGCGTAGGCCTTGCGGGCTTAGGCGCTGCGCGTTTACGTGTGCGGGTGCGCGACGGTGGAGAGATCGAGTGAACCCACGTAGACGGCGATGGCCGCGGCAATAAGGATGACGCCGATCCAGAACTTCCAGTCCTTGTGGGCGCGCTTCCAGTAGGGCGGCCGTTGCTCGTGGGAGAGGTGCGGGCCGGTTTCGGCGTGGTGGTGGTCGGGGTGCTTTCCTTCGGGCATGGGTTCGTTCTCTCCTAAGTGTGCGAGTTGCTAGATTCCTCTGATTTGCGCAGAGCTCAAGTGACTATGATGTTGGAAGTCACCCTCATGGAATCTATATGGAACAAAACGCTAGAGCGAAGGTTTTGGATCTCCTGTGCCGCGACCCTGTTGCTGGCTATTCTGGCGCTACTGATCTATCCAACGGTCAGCGGATTCATTGAGTGGCGGTTGCATCAAACCGTCATGTACCGCGGGAAGGCTTTTCGACTACCCGCCGGTTGGGTAGATGACCCTCAGGGCTTACCCTTGACCGTCATGAAGCCAAGCTCTTCGATGCTCAACTTCGACAACAGTGAAGTCGAGATCACGGTGCTACATCAGACCGCTGCGGACCCTGAACAGTACTTCAACTGGATGATTCCCCGTCTCGAACGGATGATAGGAGCAAAGCCCTTTGAGCTGCCACCTCCCACGATGCAAGAACCTGCACTCCATCTCCGATGCCTTCAACTTCCGGATGCCCGACCACGCCAGACCTCTGTGAGTTGCTTCTCGGAGAATGCCGTCTGGTCCTTCAACTTCCGTGGAAGAAGATCCGATCTGGACGACGCTGTGGCGATTATGCGGACATTTGCGGCCGACAAGAACCCTCCCCGGTAGACTGAAACCCGGTTGCCGCGCGGAACATCCAATCATCGGCGGCTCTATAATGAAGTTGTTGCGCATGATGCGCCCACAAATGCCGCCGCATAGGAGCCTATATGGCAAATCTTCTCGATCAGCTCAAGTCCATGACCACCGTCGTCTCCGACACCGGCGACATCAACGCCATCAAGCAGTTCAAGCCGACCGACTCGACGACGAACCCTTCGTTGATTGCTGCCGCTGCCGGCATGCCCGAGTATCAGTCCATCGTGGACGGCGTGCTGCAGGATGCGCGCGAGAAGGCTGGCGATAAGGCCTCCGACAAGGACGTTGCCGCTGCCGCGTTCAAGACGCTCGCGGTTGCGTTTGGCCGCAAGATTCTGGAGATCGTTCCGGGCCGCGTGTCCACCGAAGTCGATGCTCGCCTTAGCTACGACACCGACAAGTCCATTGAAACTGCCCGCGACATCATCCAGCAGTATGAACAGGCTGGCATCTCGCGCGAGCGCGTGCTGATCAAGCTCGCCTCCACCTGGGAGGGCATTCGTGCTGCGGAGATCCTGGAAAAAGAGGGCATTCACTGCAACATGACCCTGCTCTTTGGCCTGCATCAGGCCGTCGCCAGCGCGGAAGCCAAGGTCACGCTGATCTCCCCGTTCGTCGGGCGCATTCTCGACTGGTACAAGAAAGACACCGGCAAAGATTACGCGCCCGCGAACGATCCTGGCGTGAAGTCGGTGACCGAGATCTACCACTACTACAAGAAGTTCGGCTACAAGACCGTCATCATGGGAGCGAGCTTCCGCAGCATGGGCGAGATCACTGAGCTGGCCGGCTGCGATCTGTTGACCATCGCACCCAAATTTCTTGAGGAGCTGCAGACGACCGAGGGCACGCTGGAGCGCAAGCTGGATCCGGCTTCGTCCGCGAAGGACCCGATCCAGAAGATTGCCATGGACAAGGCGACGTTCGACAAGATGCACGCAGAGAATCGCATGGCGCACGACAAGCTGAAGGAAGGCATCGAAGGCTTCTCGAAGGCGCTGGAAGATTTGGAGAAGCTGCTGGAGAAGCGCCTGAGCGAGCTGCCCAAGCCGCAGACGGTTCAGAGCTAAGCGCAATCCACCAACACCCGAAGACACGAAGGGCCGCCTCAAGCGAGGCGGCCCTTTTTCGTGCCCTGGGAGAACTTTTTAGCGACGCCGCAGGCCCAGCAGGCTGAGGAAGAAGCTAGCGAAGCAGATCTCGGTGCCGAGCATGAGGCAGAGCATGGCGGGCAACGTGCGCCGCATCATCTGCACCGGCGGCAGCGCGCCGTAGCCTGCGTGCGACCATGAGACCACCGACGACACCGCTATGCCGATGCCGGCCAGCACCAGCACCACGCCGACCAGAAGGCCGGTCTCCAGCGTGATGAAGCGGAACCAGCGCTCGAAGTCCTCGTCCTGCGGGAGCAGGCCTTCGGAGATGGCGAAGACCTTGGCGGCCACGCCGAAGAAGACCAGCTGGAAGCCGAGGAGAACGGCCGCGGTGATGTAGGCGAGTGTGTCCACGCCAAGATTCACATGGCCTAACGGGCGCTCGGCGGGCAGCAGCCACGCCATCAGTCCGATCCCGACGATCATCAGCGCGAGGCCTGGATAGAGAAAGAGCCAACGCGGCGAGTACATCAGCAGAAAGCGCAGGTGACGCCAACCATCGCGCCAGGTCTTGAGGTGCGGCGGACGGCTGCGGCCATCCTTCTTCAGCGTGGTGGGGACCTCAGTCATCTTCTGGCCGAGCAGCGAAGATTTCACGACCATCTCACTGGCAAACTCCATGCCGGTGGTGCGCAGCGCGAGGCGCTCGTAGGCGTCCTTGCTGAAGGCGCGGATGCCGCAGTGGAAGTCGCCGATGGGAGTTCTGAAGAGGGTGCGCCCGAGGAAACTGAGCACCGGGTTGCCGAGATAGCGATGCAACGGCGGCATGGCCTTGGGGCCGATGCCTCCGCGAAACCGATTGCCCATCACGAGATCAGCCCCGTTGCGCAGCTCGGCAAGGAAGCGCGGGATGTGCGCGAACTCGTAGCTGTCGTCGGCGTCGGCCATGAGGACGTACTTGCCACGTGCGGCCAGGATGCCGGCGTTGAGCGCTGCGCCGTAGCCGCGCACGGGGACAGGCACTACGCGTGCGCCATGCTCCGTTGCAATGTTCTGCGAGCCGTCTGTAGACCCGTTGTCGGCGACGACGACCTCGCCCGCGATGTTGTTTTCGGCCAGCGCTGCGCGCGCTTTGTCCACGCACACGGCCAGCGTCTCCGCCTCGTTCAGGCAGGGCATCACGACCGTCAGCTCAATAGCCGGATCGGCGGGGGTGTTCAGGGCTTCAGTTTCTGTAATCGATGGCTGCACGTTTTCATCTCTGATGATACTCATGGTTTGGCAGCTCCGGACATGTCCCACGGCAACGTAACCGGCGCAGCGGGTGCGGGTGCGGGAATCGTCAGCGGCAGCGCGTAAAGGTCCGAGTCAGCGAGCCGGATCCAACCGGCCGAGGCGGGTGTGCGGCCGGTCATCTCGCCGGGGTCGAACGCTGCGACGAGGACCTTGGCTCCCTGCGACTTCAGCACGTCCTCCACCTGCGAACGGTTGGGAAGGCCTTCAAACTCTTCGAGCAGATGCTGCGCGTCGGGGTTATAGACCTCCGTCAGCACGCGCACATTGGCAAGCCGCATCCAGTACGGGTCGTTGAGGCAGGCGATGGTGCCCATGCAGGCGATCTGATCGCCAGCTCCTACGCCGAGTGCGTTGAGCGCTTTTGCCGCTCCATAAATATTGGGTGAATACCAGGCGGCGGGAAGGCCGGCGCCGGACTCATTGCGACGTTGGTCCAGCGCGACGCGGAGGCTCTCGCCCAGCGCCAGGAACGCCAGCAGTGCGATCATCGCGGTGGCGCAGCGCCGCGGCCATGGATTGTCGCCGGTGCTATCGACTCGCTCCGTGGTGTAGAGCGCGGCGAAGACCGGAAGCACGATGAGGAGATAGGCGAGGGTGACGTAGCGCTCTTCGATGTTCACCAGGCCATAGATGCCCCACATCGCCAGCCCGAGCGCGATCGGTGGCAGCCAGAAGACGCTGTGCCGCCAGCTCTGCAGGCTGGTGCGCGAGCCCATGAAGCCAAAGCGCGCACCGCAGGCCAGCAGCAAGATAAGCAGAATCCACGCCTCGGGATGATTCAAGAGATAGCGCACGCTGAGCACGGCGTTGCGCGTGTCGCGCTCCACCAGCCGTTTGGCGTTGAAGACCGGCGTGACGCGCTCGTGAAAGTAGGTGGGATCGAACCATGCCGGGTAAGTGCCGTAGGGTTCGGCGCTGTAGCTGTAGATGCCGGGGTTCGCAAGCAGCTGCTTCTCCGGGTGAATAAGCTTCACGTGGGCGGAGCCGAAGTCATTCGTCATCGAGGGCTCAATGTGCATCTTCACCGTGCCGCTGACGTACCACGCGTAGTTGAGCGCGCCGGAGTCGCCGAAGTCGAAGCGGTGTTTCTGCTTCGAGAGCGCACCGATATACGGCCCCGCAACCGCGGCGAAGACGACGAAGGCTAGTGCTCCGGCTGTAATGAAGCGCACTGGCTTGCGGCGCTGCACCCATGCCTGAAAGATCATCATCACGGCGATGCAGAGGAAGGCGACCACGAACGCGAAGGACTTGCTGAGGTACGCGAGGCCGAGGAAAAGCCCCATCAGCGGCGGATAGATTAAGCTCTCGCTGACGAAGCTCTGCAGTAGCATGGCGAAGGCCGCGAGCATCAGCGCCTGCAGCAGCATGTCCGGGCGAATGAATGCCATGGAGAGCTCGCGCTGCGTGGCGATGACCACCAGGGCGACGCCGAGCAGCCGCAGCGCATCCATGCCAAGTAGCGGCGCGGAACCGGAGTTCTGATCGGCGTTGGGCGTCATGCGGCGGCGCAGCTTTACCAGAGCTGAGACGAACATCAGCGTGGCCCCGACCGATGCGAGGAAGATGAGGTAGTTCAGCACGTAGTAGGCGTGCAGTTCGTTCATGCGCGTGGTGTGAAAGAGGCGCTGCGCGAGCGCCAGACCGGCGGGATAGAGTGGGTTCCAGTAGGCGTTGATGACCCCGGCCCAATGGTGCGAGCGCATGAGGTCGGCGATGTCCATGTAGGCCATGCCGTCGCCGTCGAGCGCATAGGGACTGAACTTCATGGCCAGCCACGTAATGGGGACCAGCAGCGCGAGATAGACCATGAGGGCGCGGCGCAGGGTTTGTGATCTCACTGGTTTCCTCGCTCTATTCCTCGTTGGGTCGGTTGGATCATGGGCCTCTGCTGCATGGGATTGGTCTCTTCCAGCATATCTTGCCGCCCGCTCACCGGAACAGCGCGCAAGCGCTACAGGATATAGCGGCTCAGGTCCTGGTTCTTGACGATGCTCGCCACCTGGCGCTCGACATAGGCGCGGTCCACCGTCAGCACACGCTCCTGCGTGGGTTCGCCGTTGGGATTTGCTACCGGGCGCTCAACCAGCGCGGGCACCTTGTCCGAGACGAAAGCGCCTGCGGCCTTCACGATGTCCGGTGCCTCGAAGCTGATCTCGTCGAGCACCTTTTCCATGATGGTGTGCAGACGGCGTGCGCCGATGTTTTCGGTGGTCTCGTTGACCTGAAAGGCGAAGCTCGCCATCTCTTCGAGCGCTTCGGGCGCGAACTCCAGCTTGAGGCCTTCGGTCTCCAGCAGCGCGATGGCCTGCTTCACCAGCGAGGCGCGCGGCTCGGTGAGGATGCGTAGAAAGTCTTCGACGGTCAGCGCGAGGAGCTCCACGCGGATAGGGAAGCGGCCTTGTAGTTCGGGGATGAGGTCGCTGGGCTTGGAGACGTGGAATGCGCCGGCCGCGATGAACAGAATGTGGTCCGTGGTGACCATGCCGTACTTGGTGCTGACCGTGGTGCCTTCGACGATGGGAAGGATGTCGCGCTGCACGCCCTCGCGGCTGATGTCCGGACCGTGACCGCCCTCGCGTCCGGCAATCTTGTCGATCTCGTCGAGGAAGACGATGCCCGAGTCTTCAACGCGCTCGATGGCGATGCGCACCACCTGGTCCATGTCCAGCAGCCGCGACTCTTCTTCTTGCGTGAGGTAGTCGAAGGCGTCGGCGACCTTCATGCTGCGCTTGCGGGTGCGCTGCCCAAGGATGCCGGCGATCATCTCCTTGATGCCGCTCTGGTCCATCTCTTCCGGAGCGTTGCTGAGTACCTCTACCTGCGGCTGGGCGCGGTCGCGTGTCTCCAGCTCGACGATGCGATCATCCAGCTTGCCCTCACGAAACTGTTGCAGCAGGCGCTCGCGTTCGCGCATACCCTCCGCGTCAGACTTAGCGACGATGGCGAGGTTGTGAGGCGCGGGCGTCTCCTCCTTCGCAAAGCTCGTAGAGTCCGTCGCGTCGTCATTCGCCGCAACGGCCTCCGGGCTTGCTGCGGCAGGCTCTGCACTGGCCGCACCCTGTGCCAGCAGCAGCTCGATGAGACGCTCTTCGGCGGAAAGTTCGGCGCGGTCTTCCACCTCATCGAGTTTCTCGCCGCGCACCATATCGACGGCAATCTCAATGAGGTCGCGCACGATGGATTCGACGTCGCGCCCCACGTAGCCGACCTCGGTAAACTTCGAGGCCTCGACTTTCAGAAAGGGTGAGTTCGTCAGCTTCGCAAGCCTGCGCGCAATCTCCGTTTTGCCCACACCGGTCGACCCGATCATGAGGATGTTCTTGGGCATGATCTCTTCGGCGAGCTCGGGCGCGAGCTTCTGCCGCCGCATGCGGTTGCGCAGCGCGATGGCCACGGCGCGCTTGGCGGCCGCCTGTCCTACAACATACTTGTCGAGCTCGGCCACGATCTCGCGCGGCGTCATCTCGTCGAGCGAGAGCGCCTGGTCTTCAGCCGTGCCTGGAAGATAAATTGCCATCTACTGCTTCTTTCGTCCTGTCTGAGTTAGGGCTGTGCGGGCGCAGGCGGAGCGCCGGAGCCAACTAGTTGTTCTACGTCGCGAATGACCTGTGCAACGGTTTGGGAGAAGGCAGCGTCCCGGTTCTTTTTGCGCATGGCGCCGTTGATCTGCTCGGCAAAGCCCCATAAGGAGATACCGGATTGCGGCGACTCGATCTGGAGCCTGAGATACGGGCCGGAATCGACGTAGCGAATCGCAAAGATCACGTCCGCATCCTTCGGATCATCCACGAGTTGATACCGTCCCCATTGCTGCATTCCCCGGTAGAACTCGCTATACGCTCGTTCCGGTCCGCCGCTATAGATCCCTGGAAACGAGCTCACGTCGCCCAGCTCGAACGAGATGAAGGCTTTCTTCGCCTGCAGAATCGGCGCTGGCACGGGAGCGGAAGATGAGTTCACAGGAGCGCCCTTGCGTTGCGCAAGCAGCCCTGGGGGGCCGAGCGTGATGCCCGCGAACGCGCTAACGAGAAGAAACGAACGGATTACGCGGTGCATAAACCCTCCTCGGGCTGGGGTTTGCGTGAGGCGCTCACTCGGCCGCCTTCAGCTCTTCGATCGTGATGCTCTGGTTGGAGTAGATGCAGATCTCAGCGGCAATCTTCATGCTCTTTTCGACGATCTCGCGCGCGGTCATCTGCGTGTTCTCTATCAGCGCTGTGGCCGCGGCGAGCGCAAAGCTTCCGCCGGAGCCGATGGTTGCGATCAGGCCGCCTTCTTCGGGTGCGCCGACCGCGTCCGGCTCGATGACGTCGCCGTCGCCCGAGAGCAGAAACATCTGTTTCGCGTCAGCGACGATGAGAAGCGCCTGCAGTTGGCGCAGCAGCTTGTCGGTGCGCCAATCTTTTGCAAGCTCCACGGCCGAGCGGCCGAGGTTGCCGCCGTACTGCTCCAGCTTGGACTCAAAGCGCGTGAAGAGCGAGAACGCGTCCGCGGTGGAACCCGCAAAGCCGGCCAGGATCTTGTCGTTGTAAAGCCGCCGAATCTTCTTCGCCGAGTGCTTCATCACGGTCGAGCCCAGCGTTACCTGCCCGTCGGCGGCCATTACCATCGCGTTGCCGCGGCGGACGCAGATCACGGTGGTCGAACGCACGCGGCGTCCGTCGGCCAGATCCAGCGGATGACCAGCCGGGCCAGCCGTACTTGCCGGGAACTTCGCTGCCGGCTCCAGCCCTCTTGTTTTCTTTTGCATGCGCACACCGCAGTATATCGCCGCACGAGTCTGAACCACGCGGGGAACCCCTCCGCGGCTCGTTCATCGTCCGGGCTTCGCGCTGGGCTATGCTTCCATTAGCGTTCCCGAGCCACAGAAGATCCGACCACAGACCAGAAACGACCTTGACACCTATTCTCCAGCAACCGATCGTCCAGCAGGCAGGCCACCTGATTCGCAACCAAGACCCGCGCATCGTCGGCGGCATTGCCGGTGCCTTGGTGCTGGTCGGCGGCGGAGTGTGGTGGTACGTGGTCTCGCACCGGCTTTCGGCGGAGGAGATTGAGCGCCGCCGCCGCGAAGAGCTGGCCCTCACCGGCCGCATCACCGACGGAGTAATTCTGGACGCACGCACCCTGGCCAATGAAGACAGCATCTCGCCCACCCCGGAGGTGCTGGTGTATAGCTATAGCCTGGCGGGGCTCACCTATAACTGCGCGCAGGATGTTTCGACGCTACCCAACGAGGTGATCGGATTCCGCATCGACCAGCCTGTGCAGGTGCGCTACGACCCGCGCAATCCCGGCAATAGCATCATCGTCTCCGAGACCTGGACCGGCCTTTGGCTGCGCCCCAAGACGCGCGAGTGGGACGAAGAGCAGGCCTGGAGCGAGACTCGCGAAGCTGAGTAAATGAAAAAGCTAAGCGCCGGGTTCTGCAGCCCCCGGCCCTCGGAGAGAACGCCGTGCGCACCTCGTCTGTAACTGGGCCCGTTGGGTGAGCACGGCGACTCAGGGACTTTGGATGCAAGGGGTTACCCGCAGGCTGCCAGCGTTCAAACACTTGCCCATGGAGGCCGTACGCCTAAGGTTGCCTGTGAGCTGGACTATCTTCCGATACCCCGCCCGCGCCAATGGCGGGAATCCAACCTCACGCGATTATCTTCGCGTCCATCCGGTCGAGTGGTGCGTCCAATGAGCCATGAGCAGCGCCACAGCCACCCCTACCACCGTCAACCTGGGCCACACCGGTGTGCGCATCTCGCGACTGTGCCTGGGCATGATGACCTATGGTGCCAAGTCGTGGCGCGAGTGGGTACTGGAAGAAGATGACGCGCGACCCTTCGTCCAGCGCGCCGTCGAGGCCGGCATCAACTTCTTCGACACCGCCGACATCTACTCGCTCGGCGAAAGCGAGCGCATCACCGGCAAGCTGCTGCGCGAGTTCCAGCCCCGCCGCGAAGAGCTGGTGATCGCCACCAAGGTCTTCAACCCGATGAGCGACTGCCCCAACGATCGCGGGCTCTCGCGCAAACACATCATGGCCTCCATCGACGCCAGCCTCAAGCGCCTCGGCGTCGACTACGTGGACCTCTACCAGATCCATCGCTTCGACAAGAACACGCCCATCGAAGAAACCTGTGAGGCGCTGAGCGACGTGGTGAAGGCCGGCAAGGCGCTCTACCTGGGCGCGTCCAGCATGTACGCCTGGCAGTTTCAGAAGATGCTGCAGTTCCAGGCGGCCAACGGGCTCGCCCGCTTCGTGACCATGCAGAACCACTACAACCTGGTCTATCGCGAGGAAGAGCGCGAGATGATTCCGCTGTGCCTGGACCAGAAGATCGGCTGCATTCCGTGGAGCCCCCTGGCGCGCGGATTCCTGACCGGCAGCCGTAAGCGCGGCGACGGCAAGACTGAAACACTGCGCGCCCGCACCGACGACTTCGGCCACACCCTCTACTACCGCGAGACGGACTTCGACGTAGTTGACCGTGTGCTGGAGCTGGCAACGCAGCGCGGCGTAAAACCGGCGCAGATTGCGCTGGCCTGGGTGCTATCGAAGCCGGCAGTCTCTGCGCCGATCATCGGCGCGAGCAAGCTATATCAGTTGGAAGACGCGCTCGGAGCGCTCGAGCTGACCCTAACTCCGGAGGAGATTGCCCGGCTGGAGGCACCGTACGAGGCGCACGGCGTATTAGGCCATAGCTATTAGGATTCGCGAAAATGAAAAGGGCCGGGTAAAACTGCATGAGCCACAAGCAAACAACGCGACGGCTACACCGCATACTCACCACACTGGCCGTGTGCGCGGCTGCGGGTGTCATGCTCGCGGCAGCAGGCATCATGCTGTCGACGCCTGCTGCGCGCGCCCAGACGCCCAGCCAGCCCAGCGTCCGCACGCTCAGCGGCACGGTAACCAGCACCAGCCACGAGCCGATTCGCGGCGCCATCGTCGAGCTGCGCAACGTGACATCCAACGTGATGGTCTCCTACCTCACCGACGCCAACGGGCGCTACAGCTTCAAGCGGCTCAACGGCAACGTAGACTACGACGTCCACGTGGTCTACCGCGGCCGACACTCGGCTTCACGCAGCATCAGCAAGTTCGACAGCCACATGTCCAAGGTCATCAACTTCACGGTGCGAACCTACTGAGCCTGAACGCGACCATCTATCAATTGCATGCGGGCCGTTCGCGGCTGTAGCGTAGACTTTCTCAGGGAATCTCTATGCTCAAGCTTCTGCTGCTCATTGTCTGCATCGTTGCGCTGTGGTGGTTCGTGCGCAACGACGCCACCGAATACGCCGACTTCAAGCGGCTCACCACCAGCGCCGAACGCCGCCGTTGCTATGGCCGCTGGGTGCTCAAGAGCTTCCTCACCCTGACCGGCGTATCGATCGCCTGCCTGCTGATTCTGCAGCGCCTGCATGCCGTGCTGGCGCTGCCGCCGGAGTTCATCCCGCTGGCCGCGCGGCTGGGCGCGCATATGCCCACCACGCAACTGCTGGATAAGGGCTTCCTGATCGGTGTTGCCTGCGGCGCCGCGGTCTCCGGCATTCTGATCGGCGTGCTGCTGGCGAAAAAGCTCAAGACCACGCACGCCACACTGGGGGACGTTGAACCGCTGATGCCGCGCAATGCCGCCGAATCCGGCTGGGCCACGCTGCTCTCGCTCAATGCCGGCTTCAGCGAGGAACTGATGTTCCGCCTGCTGCTCCCGCTGCTGCTGGCCGGGGTTCTGCATCACGCGCTGGTTGGCTTCGCGGCCCTGGCCGCCTTCATCCTTGCCACGCTCGCCTTTGGCCTGATGCATCTTTATCAGGGCGTGGCGGGCGTGCTGATGACGACCCTGATGGGCGCGGTCTTCGCCGGCCTCTATCTGTGGACCGGCAGCCTCTGGATCACCATGGCCGCCCACGCCGGACTGGATATCTTCGCCCTGGTAGTACGCCCCAACGTGATGCGGCTGCTGCATCGCCCAACGGCGTAAACACGGCTTAGACAAGCCTCGCCTACCGCCCAAAATCCTCTCCCCTGCTACACTTTGCCTAGCTGCGGGTGTCCCAATTTGGGACGACCGCTGCCGAGGCAGACAGCCATCGCATGTCCGCCTCATCTTAAGAGGCTTCTGATCCGATCTAGGTCAGTATGGATCCGGGCCTCACAACTGAATCTCAGGGTCCCAGCTTGCCGCAGAGACGTTTCGCGAGCACCCGATACCGCGCCATGCCCACGGCGTCCGACCTTCGTCGTCGGCGTTCGCTTCTGCTTTGCGTCTACTTGGTAGCCCTGCTGTTGGCGTTGGGACTCTCTTCGCGCAAGCTACCCGCACAACAGGCCGTACCTCAAGCCACCGCCAACCTGACCGCCGCCTGGCAACCGCTGGGGCCAAGCTCCGTCGTCTCGCCCAGCTTCAACAACATCACCGGCCGCGTCGCCGCTATCGCCACCGATCCCAACGACGCCACCGGCAACACCGTCTACCTCGGAACCACCGGCGGCGGTGTCTGGAAGTCCACCAATGCGGCCGGCCCGCTGAGCACAGTAACCTTCGCCCCACTCACCGACACGCTTCCCGTCTTCAGCAACAATGCTGGCAGCGGGATTATTCCTTCGCTAACCATTGGCGCCGTAGCCGTGCAGCCGGCCGTGAACCCGGTGCTGCTCGCCGGCACTGGCGACCCGAACAATGCAACCGATTCCTACTACGGCGAGGGCCTGTTGCGCTCCACCGACGGCGGCCTCACCTGGACGCTGATCCAGCAGTCAGAGGATGGCGTGAATGGCTTTCACTCGTTCATCGGACTGGCGACAGCCGGGTTCGCCTTCAGCACCGCGACACCCACTCTGGTGGTTGCGGCATTTTCTACCTCCGCGCAGGGGGCTGTCGTAGGTGCGACGACCATCGACTCCTTCCCCGGCCTCTACTACTCCACCGACGCCGGGAAGACCTGGCAGATGGCCATTCTCAAGGACGGAACCACAATCGTGCAGACGCCGCAGCCGCTTGGCACCGGCGAGACGGGCAACGCGGTGACCTCGGTGGTGTGGGATCCGGTGCGCGGCATGTTCTTCGCGGCCGTCCGCGCCCACGGCTACTACTCGTCGCCCGACGGCGCTACCTGGACGCGCCTGACGACGCAGCCGGGAACGAACCTGACCACAGCGAAGTGCCCCGTCGGGAACAACGGCGCAGGCAACACCAACACCTGTCCCATCTATCGCGGAGCTCTCGCGGTGCAACCCGTCACCGGTGATCTCTACGCGCTCACGGTCGACGCCAACAACCTCGACCAGGGCCTGTGGCAGGACCTGTGCAGCGCAACCTCGGGCACCTGCGCCAAACCCGCGCCAACCTTCGCCTACCGCATCGATAACGGCGCGCTGGAGGCGGGCAGCGGCAACACGGCCATCGCGCAGGGCAGCTACGATCTCGCGCTGACCGCCGCGCCGACAGCGGCCAACGGGACGAATCTATACGTCGGGACGGTAGACCTCTACGCCTGCAGCATGAGTGCAGGCTCCTCCAGCTGCACGCTGCGCGACACGACAAATGTATTGGACGGCTGCAATGCGCCAGCGCAGGTCGCGGCCGCGCAACACGCCATCGTCACCGTCACGCTCCCCAGCGGCGTGCCGGTACTCTAC
>JBAVDD010000391.1:0-1708 GCA_049587035.1 Acidobacteriaceae bacterium
GTATATGATGTTGGGATCTTTGGCGGATGCGGGGGCGTTGCAGAGGACGCTGCCATAGAGGGTGTAGCCGGAGTTGTAGGGGCCGGGGCTGGGTAGGCGCATGCTTCTGCTGATCTGGGTGCGTTGCAGGCCTAACCCTATGCGGGCGAATTGGACGTAGGAGAGTTGCGTGGTGGGGTTGGTGGCCACCAAGGAACTGCAGGTCTCTCCACTGCGCTGCGCTTCGGTCGAGATGACAGATTTATCGGTGGGTCCGGTCGAGATGACAGATTTATCGGCGGGGCCGGTGGAGATGACAGATTTATTTGTTGCTCCTGTCGAGAGGTCAGTTCTATTGCAGTCGGTTGAGGCGGCGGTTAGGAGGGGGTCGGTGTCGCCTTCGGGGACTTCTATGTTGGCGGTTGGTTTGGTGGTGGAGACTTTGCCGGTTACGTAGTTGGTGAAGCGGGCGGGGACGTATTCGTCGGTGGCGTAGTCGAAGACGCCTTTGCTGTTGACCTGGGCGAAAGGGACTCGCGCGTAGATTTTCAGGGCCTGCCAGGGGAGGATGCCTTCGCGGATCATGTCGGGGAAGACGTTGGGGTCGGCGGCGGCTTTGAAGGCTTCCTGGGCGATTTCGCCGGAGACCTGGTGCTGGCCGTGGCCGTCGGTGACGTTGCCGATGAAGGTGGCGGTGATGACCAGCGGGCGATAGATGCGGATGGCGCGGACGACGTCGTAAAGGACGCGGTCGTGGCCCCATTTCTGGAAGGACTCTTCGCGGGTCTTGGAGAAGCCGAAGTCGACTTCGGTGCCGAACATCTGGGTGACGCCGGTGTAGCGGTCGTTGGCGAGGAGCTCCTGGGTGCGGATGAGGCCGAGGGCGTCTTCGAAGTCTCCGGTGACGAAGTTCTGGCCGCCTTCGCCGCGGGTCAGGGACATGTCGGCTACACGGGCGCCGAGGCCGCGGGCGTAGAGGGTTAACATGCCGCCGTCTTCGTCGTCGGGGTGGGCTACGATGTTGAGGATCGAGGCTCGGGTGTTTAGCTTGCGGAGGAGTTGCGCGAGGCCTAGCGTGCCCTGGTCGATGGGGAGCTCGTGGCCGTTGAGGGGAGTGATGCGCTCGCCGCCCAGGTTGGCCAGGTCTTTGAAGGGCGCTTGTGCGGTGGCGAGGCTTGGTGTGGTCGCGGCTGCGGCGAGCAGAACGATGGATGCGGCTAGCTTCATGTTCATGGTGATTAGAGTCTCATAGGTCCTGCGCGGACTGCGAGAGGCTTCGCTTGGTTGCGCTGTAGGATTGGGGTGCGGTTCGGAGAGTGTAGATGAGATTGGATCGGAGAGAGTGGCTGCGGTTGGTGGCGCCGGTGGTTGGTGGGGTGTTGATGGGTGGGCGGTTGGCCTGGGGGTTGGGTGGTGGTTCGCGATGGGCGGGGTTGGCGGAGGAGTTGGCTCGGATTGAGAGCGAGAGTGGCGGGCGGTTGGGCGTGGGGGTGCTGGATGTGGCTACGGGGGAGACGGCGGGTCATCGCCGCGGGGAACGGTTTCCGATGTGTAGTACGTCGAAGGCTATGGCGGTGAGTGCGCTGCTGGCGCGGGTGGATGCGGGGAGAGAGACGCTGGGGAGGGTGGTGCGGTTTGGGCGGGGGGAGTTGGTGGGGTACTCGCCGGTGACGGAAACGCGGGTGGGTGCGGGGATGACGCTGGCGGAGCTGTGTGCGGCCGCGATTAC
>JBAVDD010000392.1:0-8799 GCA_049587035.1 Acidobacteriaceae bacterium
GCATAGGACGCTGCCGATGGAGGGTGTGCAGTTTCATCCGGAGAGCGTGCTGACGGATCACGGAAAGAAGTTGATTGCAAATTTTTTGAAGATGTAGGCGCTGAAAAGGATTTGGGACTTGATGCGAGTTGGCCTGGCTGTCGCGGTGGGTTGCCTGGTGGTTGGGATGGGTGGTGCTCGGATGCGCGCGCAGGAGCAGGGCGCGCGGGTGATGGGGACCGTTGCTACCAAGGATGCGTTGGTGACGGGTGGCCTGGAAGTGAAAGGGGATCAGGCGCGGTTGATGTCGAATACCAGCGTGACGGCTTATGACCATACGGCGGAGGTGAAGCTGGAGCGCGGAGGCGATGTGCTGGTGTGCGCGACGAGCCAGTTTCATCTGCTGAGTATCGGCGCGGGAACAGGGAAGTCTCTGCTGTTTGGGTTGGACCGCGGGGCGCTGGAGTTGCATACGCCTACGGAGACGCGGGATGTGATTTTGACTCCGGACATACGCTTTACCGTCGAGGCAAAGGGGAGCTATGACCTGCGGGTGCGGGTTACGCGCGATGGGGACACTTGCGTGGAGAATGCGGGGAAGAAGGCTCCGGTGCTGATGCTGAATGATGCGTTCTCGCGGGCGAGCTACCGGGTGCTGCCGGGGCAGCATGTGCTGTTTGAGCATGGAGATTTGCGTCAGGTGGTGGACAACGAGCGGTCACCTTGTGGGTGCCCGGCGGGGGTTACGACCGAGCAGCTGGCGGCGAATGCGAGTGCGGCGGAGAAGGCAGCGGCGGCGCATCCGTTCCCGGCGGCGGCGAGCGAGGGATTGGCGGCGACGGAGCCGGTAGCAAACTCGCCAGTTGGGGAGAAGGAGACGCAGGTGTCGACGTCGTTGTCGTATGCGGCGGGGCAGGGGACGTCGGCGAGTGCGGTGGAGACGCCGGAGCAGGTTATTGCTGATGCGGGGACGAGGCCTGCGCAGACGGCGAAGGTGAAGCACTCGTTTGGGTACAAGCTGAAGCGGTTCTTCTATCGGCTGTTTCATCCGGGGAGTTCGAAGTAGCGAACGATGTCGCTGGGCTACGGGTGGCTGCAGGCTGGTGGGCTACAATCGTAGGGTTGGGCTGTTTTCTCGGGGCTTTATTTGCCCGGAATTAGCTTGCTTAATTTACCCGTAATTTCTTTGTTTTTTTCTTTACCCATAGAATCAGGAGTTTTACATGGCGATTCCGGCGACACAGATGCGCCCCGGCATGATTATCAAGTTCAAGGACGACCTTCACCTGGTGTTCAGCGTTGAGCACCGCACGCCGGGAAATTTGCGTGCGTTTATCCAAGCGAAGCTGAAGAATGTGCGCACGGGCGCGATGTTCACGGAGCGGTTCCGGTCGCCGGATCCGATTGAACGGGTGCATGTGGACTCGATCAAGATGGAGTACCTGTATAACGATGGCGATGATTATTACTTCATGGACCAGAACACGTTTGAGCAGACGGCGCTGAAGCAGGATACGCTGGGCGATGCGGTGGAGTACCTGACGGCGAATCTGCTGATTGAGGTTAGCTTCCATGATGGGAAGCCGGTGGGTATTGAGCTGCCGGCGGCAGTGGAGATGACGGTGGTGGAGACGGAGCCAGGGATCAAGTCGGCGACGGCTAGCTCGGTGACCAAGCCGGCGAAGACGGAGACGGGACTGATTGTGCAGGTGCCGCCGTTTATCAACGAGGGCGAGAAGATCCGCGTGGATACGGCCGAAGGCGCGTACATGAGCCGGGCGTAGGACAGAGCCTCCGATGGTTGTTCACTTTCTCATTCGCGGGCGTGTGCAGGGCGTTGGGTTTCGCTGGTTCGTGCATCGTGAGGCGGCGGAGCTGGGGCTGCGCGGGTGGGTGCGGAATACGGATGCGGGTGAGGTGGAGGTGGTCGCGGCGGGAGATGCCGAGACGATTGCAGACCTGCGCGCGGAGTTGTGGAAGGGTTCGCGCGGGAGTCGCGTGGATGCAGTGCTTGAACATGAGTTGGTAGAGGCCGAGGGCGAGTCGCTCGGTGCGTTTGAGATTGAAGGAGCCTGGTAAAGAACATGTCGACACCTATTGATTGCGAGCCGTTGAAGGAGTTGATCCGCGCTGTACCGGATTTTCCTAAGCCTGGGATTTTGTTTTATGACATTACGACGCTGCTGAAGGACAAGACGGGCTTTGCGCAGTTGATCGACGCGTTTGCGCAGTACTACATCGGCAAGAAGGTGGACCTGGTGCTGGGGATTGAGGCGCGTGGGTTTATTTTTGGGCCGGCGCTGGCGTATCGGCTGAACGCTGGGTTTGTGCCGGTGCGCAAGCCGAAGAAGCTGCCGGCTCCTGTGGAGCGCGTGCAGTATGACCTGGAGTATGGCAGCGATTCGCTGGAGATCCATGCGGATGCGATCCTGCCGGGGCAGCGCGTGATTATTGTGGATGATCTGCTGGCGACCGGCGGGACGATGGAGGCGACGATCGACCTGGTGAAACGAATGGGCGGGGAGATTGTTGGGTTGACGGTGGCTATCGAGCTGGATTTTTTGAAGGGGCGGGAGAAGTTTCCGGAGATGGATGTGTTTAGCTTGATGCATTACGACGAGTAGAGGGATGGTGCATGCGACGGATGCTGACGGCTGTGATGGCGTTGATGCTGGCTGCGTCTGCGGTGGGTGCGATGGCGCAGGAGGGTGCGGCGGCGGCGGCTGACGAGTGGGCAACGCTGGTTACGGCGAATGATCTGGATGTAGAGGGGAAGACGCCATTTCACCTGGGAATGACGTTTCAGCTGTTCGACATGAACGGCAAGCCGACGAAGACGGGATCGGTGGAAGAGTGGTGGGCTGGGCCGGGCTCGCAGAAGGTGGAGGTTCATTTAGCTGGGTTGAATGAGGATGGATCGACGCCTGTGGGTGCAGATCCGGCGTTGGTGCGGGACGCGTACCTGGTGAGGCAGTTGTTGGAGGCAGCGGTGCACCCCGTGCCGCCGGCGCCAAAGGTAAGGCCCGTATCGAAGGGTACATCGGGCGAGGGAGTGGCGGAAAAGATATCAGCTCAGCTGAAGGTGGCGGAGTTGGCTACAAAGACGACAAAGTTTGGGAAGATCAAGCTGGATTGCACTGGACCGAAGTACAGCTACGAAGGGGCAATGGACGCAAGGCCTGCGACGATGTGCGTTGAGCCGCAGACTACTGACGTCGTGTTGCTGCTAGGGCTTGGTGGCAAGGAGACGGTGGTGCGGCCACGGACGGGGAAGTTTCGCGATACGTATGTGGCTCTCGAGTTGCAGGTTGGGATTATTGGGCGGAATGCCGTCGCGGGGAAGCTAACGGTGATGCAATCTTTTGATCCGGCGGCAGCTGCGGTAAAGCTGCCGGCCGCGACGGCGTCTCAGCCCAAGGTTGCACATGCGTCTGGAGGAGTCATCACCGGAAATAGAATCAGGTTCGTCGAGCCGGAGTATCCCGACGAGGCGAAGTTTCAGCACATGAGTGGTTCGGTCCTGTTGAACGCGATTATTGGTAAAGATGGAGTCATACATAGACTGGTGCCGATTGCCAGCACAGCGCCGATGTTTACCGATGCCGCAATCAAGGCGGTCAATCTGTGGACATATCGGCCGTATCTGTTGAATGGGAAGCCGACCGAGGTGGATACGACGATCACGGTAAATTTCGCGTTCAACGCAAACTAGACTTCGGCGCCTGGGGATGGCGCGTTTGATGTCGTTGTGGCGTGGGGTGATCGCGGTTACTGCTTGGGCGAGGTGTTTTGCAACGAGTGCGGCAGGGGCCGAGCGCGAGGTGAAATCGTGGAATAAACTACCAACCGTGATCCTTTGTGGGTTTCGCCGGCATCTAGAGTGAGAGTGGCAATAGTCAGAGTGGTGCCGAACGCAAGCTCCGGAGTTTTGCGTGGAAGGGAATATTGTGACTCAGACTCATTCCGATGCGCTGGTGTTCTTTGGTGCGACAGGCGATTTGGCTTATAAGAAGATTTTTCCTGCGCTGCAGTCGATGGTGAAGCGTGGTGAACTGACGGTTCCTGTGATTGGCGTGGCAAAGGCCGGGTGGAACCTTGACCAGCTGAAGGATCGGGCGAAGGACAGCCTGGAGCAGCATGATGGGCTTGACGCTGCGGCGTGGGAGAAGCTGAGTTCGCTGCTGCGGTATGTAGACGGGGACTATGCCGATCCGGCGACGTTTGCGGCGGTGCGCAAGGAGTTGGGGGGTGCTGAGCATCCGGCGCACTATCTGGCGATTCCGCCGTCGTTGTTCGAGGAGGTGATCGATCAACTGGTGAAGTCGGGCGCAGCGAAGGGTGCGCGGATGATTGTGGAGAAGCCGTTTGGGCATGACCTGGCTTCGGCGCAGGAGCTGGACAGGATTCTGCTGCGGGCGTTTCCGGAGTCGGCGATCTTTCGGATCGATCATTATCTGGCGAAGGATCCGGTACACAACATGGTGTCGTTCCGGTTTTCGAACTCGTTTCTGGAGCCGCTGTGGAATCGCGATCATATTGAGAGCGTGCAGATTACGATGGCCGAGGACTTCGGGGTGCAGGGGCGAGGAGCGTTCTATGACCAGACGGGCGCGGTGCGGGATGTGATCCAGAACCACCTGTTTCAGTTGATGTGCAATCTTGCGATGGAGTCGCCGGCGCGGAAGGACAGTGAGTCGATTCGTGACGAAAAGGTTAAGGTGCTGAAGGCGATCTCGCCGATTGGGACCAAGGACATTGTGCGCGGACAGTTCCGTGGGTATTTGGATGAGAAGGGTGTTGCCAAGGGATCACAGATGGAGACATTTGCAGCGCTGCGGCTGGAGATTCAGTCATGGCGCTGGGCGGGCGTCCCATTTTTTATCCGCGCGGGAAAGAATATGCCGGTGACGTGTACGGAGGTTATTACGCGATTGAAGTGTCCGCCGGTGACCAAGTACCTGGATGTGCGGATACCGCCGAACTACATACGGTTCAGGATCAGCCCGGACACGACGATTGCGATGGGAGTTTCCGTGTCGATTGCCGGGGATGACACGAAGCGGCATGAGGTGGAGCTGGTGGCGAGCCGCCAGCCGCATGTGGAGGAGATGGAGGCGTACGAGCGGGTGCTGACGGATGCGATGACAGGGGACTCCAGCATCTTTGCGCGGCAGGATTATGTGGAGGAAGCGTGGCGGATTGTGGATCCGGTACTGAAGGCCAAGACTCCGGTGCATCTGTATGATCCGCACACGTGGGGACCTAAGGAGGCAAAGGCAGTCGTGCCGCCAGGGGGATGGGTGGCGCCGGTGCTGGATGCTCCGACGCCGGAGAGTGCTTAGGGGCGGGTGGCGCGGTGTTAGAGGCTGCCTAGGGAGAAGTAGTCTCGGACGGCGATGATGAACCAGAGGATGGGTGCGGCGAGGAGTAGGGCGTCGATGCGATCGAGCACGCCACCGTGGCCTGGGAGGATGGTGCCGGAGTCTTTGACACCCGCGCCTCGCTTGAGAGCTGACTCGAGGAGGTCACCGAACTGCGCTGCGGCGTTGAGTACGATGGCGAGGATGAGGAAGACCCACCAAGGCTCCGTGGTGTGAAGTCTGCTGAAGCCGGAGTTCTGCTGGGTGAACCAGTCGCCAAGCAGGATGAGGCCCATGCCGAAGAGACAAGAGGCCATGACGGAAGCGATGGCCCCCTCCCAGGTTTTGTTGGGCGAGAGGCGGGGCGCGAATTTGTGGCGGCCGTAGCGCTTGCCAACGTAGAGGGCGGCGATGTCGCCGGACCAGACGCACAGGAAGAGGAAGAGGATGAGCGCGAGGCCATTTTCTTCGTTGAGGATTTGGGGGAGAAGGGAAAGAGGATACGCAACGTAGAGGAGCATCAGGACTCCGGCTGAGGTCTGCCAGAGGACTCGTTCCTGGGAGGCGCGGAAGGCAGCCACGGCGAAGAGGACCAGGGTGGCGAAGGCCACGACGGTGATGGTGTCCATGGGGCGGAAGAAGGTGGCGAGAAAAAAGAGAATGACGGCGGAGATCGTCCACCAGAGCGGGATGGGGCAGCCGCCTGCGTCGGTGAAGCCACGGAACTCCAATGCAGCGAGTACGGCAACGAGGCCGGCAACGAGGGTGACCATCCAGAGCCTGCCGAAGAAGAGCAGTGCCAGGACGAGTGCGATGAGGACGATAGCGGTAAGAATGCGCTTCATGGGACTTGTTGAGGATACATGGTTGCGAGGGGTGTGTGAGTGCGAACGGGCCTGTGGATGCGGTTGATCGCGATGCAATGAGCGGGCTAAGCGGACTACAATTCTGGTGCGATGGAGCTGACGGCTGGCTGCGATCGCTTGATCGCTGAGGTGAAGACATTTATGAATCGCAGGATGTCACGACGGCATTTTCTTCAGGTGTCCGGGTCCGCGGCTGCGACACTCGGATTTAGCGGAGGGGCGTTTGCTATTGATCGGGTAGGAGACCGACCGCTGGCAGAGGTGGGGTATGACCAAGTGACCGTGACCAGCGCGCCGCATCTTGCACAGTTGGAGAATACGCATGGGGTGCTGATGGGGCTGAGCAATGACAGTCTGATGAAACCGTTGCGCGCAATGGCTGGGCTGGAGGCTCCGGGAGAGGATCTTGGGGGGTGGTATTCGTACAGGCCTAAGTACAACTTCCGGACGGACGTGGTGGGATTTGCGCCAGGCTGTAATTACGGGCAGTGGGTTTCAGCGCTGGCTCGGAACTATGGGATGACAGGGGATGCGGCGTCGCGAGACAAGGTGCTACAGCTGAACAGGATGTATATGGAGACGATCGGGAAGCGCTACTACGAGGTCAATCGGTTTCCGGCGTATTGCTATGACAAGCTGGTGTGCGGCCTGATGGACTCGCATCGGCTGGTGCATGATGCGCAGGCGTTTCGGCTGCTGGGCGCTACTACCGACGCTGCGGTGCAGGTGCTGCCTGGACATGCGGTGGACCACGATGTGGCGTGGCGTCCGGGCAGAGATATTTCGTGGAACTGGGACGAGAGTTACACGATGCCGGAGAATCTTTACCTTGTATATGGCATGGGCGCGGGGCTGCGCTACCGGAAGCTGGCGGAACAGTATCTGAATGACAAGACGGAGTTCGATCCTCTGGCACGGGGTGAGAATCCGCTGGCGCACAAACATGCGTACAGCTATGTGAACTCGCTGTGCTCGGCGATGCAGGCCTACCTGGTGGACGGGAGCGTGAAACACCTGGACGCGGCGCGAAATGGCTTTGAGATTCTGGAGGCGCAGAGCTTTGCTACTGGCGGGTGGGGACCAGATGAGACGCTACAGGCGAATGGATCGAGCGCGCTGTTTGAGAGTTTGACTAAGACGCATCATAGCTTTGAGACGCCCTGTGGATCGTATGCGCATATGAAGCTGACTCGCTATCTGTTGCGCGCGACTCGGGATGGAAGATACGGGGACAGCATGGAGCGTGTGATGTACAACACGGTGCTGGGAGCGCGCCCGTTGAAGGCGGACGGGAGCACGTACTATTACTCGGACTACAACTTCGAGGGCCGACGTGTGTATCACGATGGCAACTGGGCGTGCTGCGCTGGAACGCTGCCGCAGGTGGCGACAGACTATGGAATCAATAGCTACCTGCGGGAGCCGGGGGCTGTGTGGGTGAACTTATATATTCCTTCGGTGATGCGCTGGAGTGAAGGCGGGAATCACATGGAGCTGGAACAGCGTGGTAGCTATCCGCTGAGCGATGCATTGGAGTTTCGGGTGAAGGCCGCGCGGCCAGAAACGTTTGCGCTGCACTTGCGGATTCCAGCGTGGGCCGAGGGTGCGCGCGTTTCAGTAAATGGGCGGGCTGAGGGACTAGTGGTTACAAAGGGATTTGCGGTGCTGCAAAGGACCTGGAGGAGCGACGATGTGGTGGAGTTGGAGCTGCCGTCGAAGCTGAGGCTGCAGGCGATTGATGCGGCGCATCCGAATGTTGTTGCGTTGGTACGGGGACCCTTGGTGCTGTTTGCGAAGACGGATGCGCAACCGATACTGACGCGTGAGCAGGTCTTGGGCGCGAGGCGGAACGCGGGTGCGGAGTGGATAATCGAGACTGGTCAAGGGCCGTTGCGGCTGGTGCCGTTTACGGATGTTGGAGATGCGGCGTATACGACGTATCTGAAACTGTCTTGAGGCAGATAGACCGTTGAGGCGGGGTCAGGGTGTCGGAAGGTTGCAGAAGAAGGGGTTCTGCGCACAGAGCGCCGCATTTTGACTGGCGACTTTCTGGTCGAAGTGATGCTTCATGATGAGGGCTGCGGCGACGGAGGCACCGGTAAGGACGGCGGCGAGGGTGATGCCAAACGCGAGACCGTGATGGTGGGGATAGAGGGTCAGGTCGGCGGTTTCGGTTTCGGTGAGTGGCTGGTTGGACACGACCTTTACGCGACTGACTAGGTTGGTGACGGCGATGTTGAACCAGCGAGCTTGGGCTGCTCTGCGACCAGCTAGATCGACCGGGGACGTGATCGTCCAAAGAGTGACGTTGGTCTTGGGATCTTTGATGGAGAGACGAAATGCAGGAGTGTCAATGGAGTACACGTTGTCATTCAGATCTGAGGTGACGCCGGTGATTGGAGCGATGTCCTGGAGTTGAAAGACGAGGTCGGCCTGGCCGGGAGAGGTGACGAGTTGGAAGTGTCCCCAAGCCTGGAGGGCGGCGTAAACGTCATTGTAGGCTTCGCCGACAGGAACGGGAAAGTTGGCGTCTGCGCCGTTATTGACGAGAAAGACAGTGTGTGCTGCGGCGATTTGTGGGGGGACGGGCGCCT
>JBAVDD010000393.1:0-12969 GCA_049587035.1 Acidobacteriaceae bacterium
GGCGTTTAAGCGGCTGCTGCATGATGCTCGGTTTGAGCATGCGGCATTTATCGCGGAGACTCCTGTGGATGAGCCAGGGGATGAGATGCGGAATGTGATGGCATTACGAGCATTGTCGGCGGGCTGACATTGCGGCCAGAAGTTTGGCTTAGTTGCCTAACGGAAGTCTCTTAGGACATACATGCATCTACAAATAGGGAGCGGTGCATCCAGAAAGCGGCAGTTCAGGTTCCTCATTGAGGCTGCCGAGATAGCTACTCTTGATAGGATGAGCAGCTCACGGATCAATCCTCGATCAGCTTCGCCTCTTCCAGAGTGTTGTTGATATAACCCATCGAACCGGACTGCGAAACAATCTGCCCCGGATTCCCAATCACAATCGACTTCTCAGGAACATCAAAGTTCACATAAGCGCCCGGCCCAATCAGCGCATCATCGCCAATCGTCACTCTGCCTACAATCACCGCATTCGCTCCCACCCAAACCTGGTTGCCCAGCGTCGGAGCGCCGCGCCGCGCTCCCCTGCTCGCCGCCCCAATCGTCACACCCTGCGCAATGTTCACATTCGATCCCAGCACTGCGAACGGGCTGATCACAACGCCCCCAAAGTGCCCCATGTAAAACCCTGGACCGATCTTCGTTAGCGGCGAGATCTCAAACCCGTAGCGAAACCTGTAATGATTCAGCCACAGCCGGTTGTATAGATATGGCAGCAACCCGAAGCCGCGCTTGTGCCCGCTGTAATAGGTCACCTTGCGCAGGTAAAACGTGTATCGGAAGCCAGGAGTGCGCAGGTACTCGCGCAGCCATCCGCGGAAGCCCGCCGAACCGCCACAACGGTACAAGTCCGCTCGAATCGTCTGCCAAAGCTTCATCGGAATGCACGCATTCGAAAACCTGCGTCGATTATCTGCTTGCTGATACGCATCAAGTCCCGGTCTGGAATCCATCTGGAGTATAGAGCTGCAATCAATGTTATTCCTAGCCGCACTCCATGGCTCCAGGCACGCGAAGCCACTCGCCGTCCGCGCAGGACCTCCCGTAGAATTCACATAGCATCGCAGCGATGGTCAAATGGTCGCGAATGGAGCAAGCAGCTCCGGCCGATCCCTCGGAGTTCTTACGTGGCAGCATCCTCCAACCGGCTCTTCTTCCTCTACCACGAGCTCCGTGCCGAAGCGAGCAGCTACTCCTACGTGATCGAGCGCAACGCCTTCGAGCAGCAAGCCGATCTCTTCGTCCACGCCAGAACCCTCGGCGACACCACCCTCTGGCCCGAGATCACCTTCGACGACGGTCACATCTCCAACTACGAGGTTGCCCTTCCCTCTCTCGCCTCCCGCAACCTTGCAGCAACCTTCTTCCTCACCGTCGGCTGGACGGGAACGCGCCCCGGCTACATGAACTGGCATCAGGTGCAGGCGCTCCACGCCGCCGACCAGCACATCGGCGCCCACGGCTGGTCGCACACCCTTCTCACTCATTGCGACGACACCGCCCTTCGCGCCGAGTTGGAGAAGCCTCGTCTCACGCTGGAGGACAAGCTGGGCGCTCCCATCACGACCATGTCCCTTCCAGGCGGACGCTTCGACCAGCGTGTCCTAGCCGCCTGCAAGGCTGCCGGATACACCCACGTCTACACCTCCGTTCCTCACGCCGAACCCACCGATCTTCCCTTCCTCATTGGCCGCCTCAACCTTCGCAACACCGCCAGCCTCGATTTCCTCACCCAACTCCTCGACACCCGCAGCAGAGCCCTCGCTCGCCTGGAGCGTCAGGACAAGTGGAAGTCCGCGCTCAAGCGGACCCTCGGGGATCGCCTCTACGCCAGGCTCTGGTCCGCGATCAACCGGCAAGAGTCCGAATCCGACCCCGCAACCGCGGAGGTAACTCAGCCATGAGGATCCTCCACATCATCTCCAGCGGCGGGATGTACGGCGCCGAAGCCGTCATCCTCAACCTCTCCCGCACCCTCAACGAGCAGGGCCACACCAGCCTCCTCGGCATCTTCTCCAACACATCCAACCCTAACCTTCAACTTCACGAGCGCGCCCTCGCCGAAAGCATCGAGTCCCATCTCATCCCCTGCCGCGGCCAGATCGACCGCGCCGTCCCAGCCAGCATCCGCGCTCTCGCCTCTGCCACCAACGCCGACCTCATCCACGCTCACGGCTACAAGGCCGACGTCTACGCCTACCTCGCCATGCGCAAGACCCCCACTCCATTGGTCTCTACCTGCCACACCTGGTACGACGACAACCGTCTCGTCTGGCTCTACGGCGTCATCGACCGCCGGGTCCTCCAACGCTACCAGGCCGTTATCGCCGTCTCTGACGAAGTCCGCCAGCGGCTCCTCGATTCCGGCGTCCAGACTAACCGCATCCGCTTCGTCCGCAACGGCATCGATCTCCGCCCTTTCACCAACGCAACTCCATCCCTGCGCCACCTCGGCCCCGAGGGCGCCCTCATCGTCGGCTGGGTAGGCCGCCTGACCCACGACAAAGGACCCGACCTCTTCCTCCGCGCCATCGCCCAGCTCCGCTCCGAGTTCCCTACCGCCCGTTACCTCATGGTGGGTCAAGGCCCCCATCGTCCCCAAGTGGAGCAACTCATCGGCGACCTAGCGATCGGGGACATTGTCTACCTCCTCGGCCAGCGCTCCGACATGCCCGCCGTCTACGCCTCCTGCGATCTGATGGTCTCCTCCTCGCGCCTCGAAGGCCTCCCGATGGCCATCCTTGAAGGCATGGCCTCCGCCCTTCCCTGGGTGGCTCCCGCTGTAGGCGCCATCCCCATGGTGATCCGCAATGGCCAGAACGGTATTCTGATTTCTCCCGATAACGCGGATCTCCTTGCAACCAACATGGCACGCATGATGCGAGCTTCTGAAGAACGCGCCAATATGGGCGCTGCCGGCCGTCGACTCACGGAGTCGGAGTTCTCCGCCGCGCGTATGTCCGAGGACTACCTCAGCATCTACAAAGACGTGACGATTCAGAGTCGCAATCCTGACGCAATATCTTGATCTTCGCAAGCTGCAAAGCCAAGGCGCTGGTTGCGAATATCGGGGACGAAGGAGGAGACCGATTCCCTCTCGCAAAAACTAAGGAATCCGAGTAAAGCCGACATCTGCTTGATCCATCACTGCACTTCTTCACAACAGTAGTTTGTCTGTTATGGCGCACAGGGGATCGCGAACATTTATGGGCTTGTTCAACTATCGTCTTCGCGAGAGTAGGCCGGCATACGCTGTAGTGATCTGCTTCATCATGGCTTCGGTTGTGAATCGTTCCGCCGCCCGAGCACTTCCAGCAAGACCCATCCCCTTCGCTCTCGATGGATCGCAGACTAGCCGCGTGATGGCTGCTGCGAGCAACTCGGAATCATCCGGGGGGACGAGAAATCCAGTTACACCTTCCATGACGGCCTCCGCATTGCCGCCGACGTTCGTGGCGACGACGGGAAGAGAGGCAGCCATGGCTTCGATGATGGCATTGGAAAAGCCTTCGCTGCGTGAGGGAAGCACGAAGATGTCAGCCGCACGCAGATGCTCACGCAGGTTGGTGACACCGCCGGTGAAGCAGAAACGATTGGAAAGATTGAGATCTCGGATGAGACCTTGCAGCTCTTCAAAATAGTCGTCTTCCAGTACATCACCGGCAATGCTGAAGTCTACCTCCGGGTACTGGGAAAGGATGATTGCGGCTGCCTTCAGAAAAATATCATGGCCCTTCACGCGCCGAATATTTCCAACCGTGGTGACGTGAAGTCTCGCAGAGGCCTTTGTGATTTTTGGAGTGCTTATCCAATCGGAGAGGTCGATGCCGTTGTGGATCGTCAGAACACGATCAGCGTCGATCCGATCCACATCAATACAATGACGCCGTACCTGTTCGGACACAGCAAAGACCGCATCAGGAGCTCTGGCCATGAGTCGGTAGGCCGTATGGTGCTTGCCAGTTCGTAGAATTCCCATGTCGCGGCGACTCCATATCAGCTTCGCACGGGACATTGCCTTAGTTACAAACCCAGCCCAAAGGTCCGAGCTCTCGAAAAATGTCTGGACGATCTGGACTTGATGGAGCTTGAGGAAAGTTCGGAACTTGAAACTGGCTCGTAGAGCCGCGATGTCATAGGTTCGCCGCAAAGGAAGGATGTATACCGGACACGGACGAACCTTGACGATGGGGCTTTGAGGATCGATTGCAAAGGTTAAGATAGACGCCCGATAGCCATACTGCGGAAGAAGTTCAGCAAGTCTAAGAACGGCACGTTCTCCACCGCCTAGGGCCTTTGGGAACTGATCGAGTACCAGCAACACGTGCGGTAAAGAATAATTCCTTTGATCGCCCGCGTTCTGACCTTCAACCGGTAAGACGGTTATCATAAGGTTTCGGTGCCATCTCCTGAGAATAGTTAGTACTGAAGCATGATGCACATCGGGACAGACAACTTCTACCGATAAGCCATGTAAGGAGCAATAGCGCTGTCGGATTCATTCTTTTCGGAAGTATTGTTTCCTTCGGATTCCATGAGTTGCGTAGCTCGAAGCGCTGCACCGACGAGTACCCAGAGGAGACCTGTAATTTCTAGATAGGTCCACCGGTCGCCAAAGCAGTTAGCAACCATACAGGCGCAGGTTGCGAGAAGCAGGCCAAGGCCCAGACCTCGATAAAGCGGGTCGGTTGCTCGCTTGAAGAGCCGATAAGATAATGCGAGCAATTGTTGAAGGAGAAATAAAACCATCAGCATTCCAATGATTCCGGTTTCTACCAATACTTTTACATACCAGTTATGCGTGTCCTTCAAGTCATCGACATGCTCGCCAAGCTGGAAGGTAGCATATCCAGTTCCGATAATAGGACTCGAGAGGAAAGCTCTTTCAGCGTGATCCCACAGCTCCACGCGCTCTTCAGCGGAGGCCTCGAGTTGCCCGTTGGAGGTCTCCGTCATGGTCACGCGTTCGCGGACAGCTGCCGGAACGACACTTTGCCACACGAGCAGGAAAACTCCCAGGACTAGAAGAAGCTTGCGATCTTTTAGTAGGCCAAGGATAAGAACGCTTAGCAGTACTGAGAGATAAGCACCTCGCGAGAAAGTGTACATTGTCGAAAGTAGAGTTATTGCCACAAGACAATAACCTACCGCTTTGACTTTTTTGTTATTTGCGAACTCTACGACACCCCAAAAGAACATCGCAAACTGTGCTAGAAATGCGCCGGTCTGGTTGGGGCCATAGGCCAGCGGACCGCTATCGCGCTTACTTTCATCAAATACTGTCCAACTTCTTGACAAGCTTTCCAATAAGGAGGAGCGATCGATGAACAAAAGTGAGATAGCGGTAATGATCACAACCACTCTGATGGCTTTTCGATCTTCAATAACTAAACCTGCAGCTACGAAAACCAGTGGAATGAGCATATAGTCCTTCCACGTTACGAAGTTGATATCCGAGAGCCAGAGTGGAGCGGGGGCATTCCCAAGCGCGGAGCCGATCCACATCGAAACATAGAGATAGATCCCCATGACCAACCAAATGGCGTAAAGCTTCGATTTGGGTAGGCGCTTTCCATGAATCAAGGCTCCGACGATGACTGTGATGACCAGAATCGTCAGCATGTTTTCCCCGAGCGGAAAACTGAGAAAGTGATCCCGCAAAGTGCGATAGGGGAGAAAAGGCATCATGTAGTAAAAGCCTAGGACGGGCTTGCCCCCTAATGAAACAAGGCACATGATCCAGAAGCCAAGGTAGGCCACCATCGGAATGAAATGTCCAATACCAGTTCCAAGCATAAGATCCCAGGAATCTACGGGTGTGTTGGGAGTATATTCTGCGCAGATTGAAAAACTAGATCTTCACGTCCATACCTGATTGCGGCCTCTAACGAAGTTATAGAATGCAAGGGTTGCAGCTGCATTCAGCATGACGAATGTATTCGCTATCGCGACCGGTTTGAACTGCTTGGCCGCTGGAATCAGTGTACCGGAAGCGGCAAGTGTGTAGAAAGCGATCTGGGCGAAGAAAGCACCGCGAGCGAAAGGCCCTCCGGCCAATGCGGAAGACAGAAGCATGATCACCAAGAGTAGTGGGACCACAAGACGGAGCAGTTTATGGCTGATGAAGCGGAAGAGCATGGGGTTCGATGGAGAAAGCAGCCACGGTGCAATACGCAGCAGCTGGTAGTTTCCAGTAAGGGTGCGAACCTTGCGCGAGAACTCCTTCCCGTCCTCGCTGAAAAGGTGGTCGCGCGCAATGGCAGATGGCTGAAAGATGACGCGCTTCCCAGCACGTGCTATGTGCATGGGAACGAAAACGTCGTCTAGTATTGTCCCAGATGGAATGCGCGGGTAGAGTTCGCGCCGGACTGCATAGATTGCTCCTGTTACTCCGACAACAGATCCAGAGACTGACTCGAGCTTACGTATGGCCTTTTCGATTTTCCAGTAAATACCTAGAGCATCGGAGGATGATGCGTTCGGATCTGCTTCAAGCAATAACTCCCCGCTTACTGCACCTACGTCTGAACTGGAGAAGCAGGCAACGAGTTCGGTGATTGCTTTGGGGTCAACCGACTGACGCGCATCCTGGAAGACCAGAATTTCTCCCGTGGCGTGCTTTACGGCCTCGTTCAAAGCGGACGCCTTCCCATTTGAATGATCGAGGACGACCGGCAGGATAAATGGAACATGGTCCTGGAGAATGCTGGCTGTGGCATCTGTCGAACCATCAGAGGCAATGACGATCTGAAGACGGTCCGGAGGGTAATCCAGGTGGCGAAGGTTCTCCAGCTTAGTGGGCAAGTTCTTCTCTTCGTTTCGCGCCGCGATGATGATCGACACCCGGGGAAGCATTGGCAGCCGGAGAGTGGGACATCTACGCAGCCGCGTCAGTAGATACAGCCATCCCAGATAGCCTACATACGTATAGGCTACCAGTCCTAGGCTAATCCAGAACAGCAACTTCATATTTCGCTCCGTCTGCATGGCTGCCGTTAGACGCCTGAGACTTGCTCTTGGCAGAGAGGCATAGAAAAAATATACAGTCTCATGCTCTCCGAAGTTTATGCGGTGGCGTTTCGTTGAGCTTTCGATTAGTCGTCAAACACCCCTCTCTTAGTCGGCTTCCTAAAGCAGAACACATAGGATCACATTGCATTGAATCGCTCTACCAGCAGTCAGGACTGCTCATTGATACGACGTTACCAATCTCTCGTCTTGTGGAAATGACACGGGAAGAGAGAAATTTTCGGGCCATTCCGATTAAAGATCGCGAATCAGTGCCGCCAGGAACGACGTGCACCCTTAAATAGGTAAGATATGCGAGTTAGGGAAGCAGCCCGCGCAAGTAGAAAGGTTACGTAGAGAATCCAGAGTTGGCTAACATTAACGACACTGCGTGTTCCTGCAGTTCTGTATAAGGAAAAAACGAGCGGCGGAAGCAGAAGTAGACCAAGGGAAATAACTGGAAGAGGCCATAAATGCCATATGACTGCGGCAATCGTTGCAGCAATTGTCATCCAGAAGAGAATAAGAGTATAGAGACTCATCGCAACGATGTGGGCATTACGAAGGGATGGCAGGTTATGTACAAATACTCGAAGAACATGATTGCCGTGCCAGCGGTTTTGGCGATAGAACCCGCGGAGTGTTCTTGGTCCTCCCTCATGCGTTACGGCCAGCAGGGGAAAAGCAACGATGTTCAGGCCGATGGCAATCGCTCGGGTACAGAGGTCGACATCTTCACTGGTCTCCACGGACTCGTCAAAACCTCCTAGGCGATCAAAGTCCGCTCGGTGGATAAATGTATTGCTTGCTGGAAGAAATGACACCGCACCGTCGTATGGCTTTGCCTGATATGTAGACCAGACACGGTTAATCCAATTGGTATCTTTTGGAACGACGTAATGAGCCCCCCATAGACTTGCTTCAGGCCTGAGATGAATTGCTTCTGACAGCCAATGTCTTGGAGTAAGACAATCGGCATCCAGGAACGCAAGTACATCAGCGGAGGCAAGCGAAGCTCCCTGATTACGAACTGCGGAGATGACCCCCTTGGGTCGAGAGGCTATATGGATGTTGATTCTGTCTGCAAAGCTTTGACCTACTGCCACGGTGGAATCCGTCGATCCATTGTCGACGAGAATGACTTCAAATTGGTCTCTCGGTAGAGCCTGGTTGGTCAAGCACTCCAGACAGCGTCCTAAATGAGATTCCTCGTTGTAGGCTGGGATGACGACTGTTACCTTCATGTTATCGCTGAAGATAACACATCCCCTCGCCAGGAGAGTGGCCATAGACAGTTTTAGGTTCTATACGTGCGCACGCTCTTGTCCAAGACAGTAGCATCTACAGGCTGGCAAGTTTATATCAAAGCCTAAGCCGCGTAGTAGATGGACTCTTTCTTCTGGCGTCGACGAGCCGATGGAACGGGTGCTTATGAAATGTCGGACCGATTTGCCTTGCGATGCTTGATGCGGGATGAAGCAGCAATGTCTGCGCTAATTCGTCTCAACAAAGCGGCTCGCGAGTCCCAGGAGAACTCTGCCTGCACACGTCGTAATCCTGCTGACCCCATCGTCTTTCGGAGAACTTCGCTCGTCAGAAGCTGGCGAAGTCTCTCGACCAGTTCATTATCGTTTTCCGGATCCACGAGATATCCCGTAACGCCGTCTATGACCGCGTCTGCAGTGCCACCGGAGCGCCCACCTATCACCGGCTTTCCCGCAGCATTGGCCTCTAAAAAAACCATGCCAAAGCCCTCGATATCGCCGCCTTTGGTCTCAACGTTGGGCATCACGGCCACGTCGGCGAGATTGTAGTACATATTGAGTTCCGAGTCAGGGATGAAGCCGGCGAAAATCACCTTATCCTGGACACCAAGTTCGACCGCTAATTCACGCAATGCGTCCTCGTTTGAACCTGTCCCCACAATGATGTACTTGAAGGAAACTCCTTCGGAAGCAAGTGCGGCCAGTGCGCGAATTACCCTGCTATGGCCTTTGCGTGGAACGAGGCGAGCAATCGTCAGAACGATCAACTCTTTCTCCAGCCCGTAACGTTGGCGAAGCACATCACTGGGTTGAGGGAAGAAAACTTCAGGGTCCAGGCCTGGAGTGATCTTGAAGATTTTGTGCCGTGAGACGCCGCTCTGCAAGAGCTTCTCTTCGGAAAACGATCCATTTGCAATGACAGCATCAGCGCAGTGATAGATGAGGTCCCGCACCTTTGGCTGGTATTTGTATCCTTGGGTCAAGGTGAAGTCTTCGCCATGGGAATATGCGACGAATGGGATGCCAATGGCACGCTTGACCATGACCCCGATAAGCCCGGGTGGATACAGATCGCCACAGTGAAGAACATCGGGGCGATTCCATGTGAGCCTCAAGGCACGCAGGGCTGTTCCTACAAGCTTTGGCAGTTGCAAGTAACTTAGATTGCGAATTGGACTGAAGCGACGCCTTATTCTGAAGGAGGGCGTCTGCTCCCTCGCATCAAAATCCTCCCACCCGGAGACCTTCGTAGTCATCAGGGTTACGTCGTCCTGGATCGCGATCCTTCGGAAGAGATTGTAATAGTAAAAGCGAGATCCTCCGGCATGAGGCAAAAAGACGTCGGTAAGAACTGTGATGCGAAGACGTTTGCTGTCAGGCATGTGTATGTCCGGTGTAGAGTGGGCTTGATTTTACACCCATACGATACGTCTCCTTGGACTTGTCTAGTGAAGGCCCCGTCTTCCCCATCATGACTTATCTCTGATCTACAACCTACCATAGTGAAAGCGGGCGGTGGCAAAGCACAGGAGCAAACAAGTCGCGGCAGCTGTAGTCCTTTTATGGAAGGGTATGATGATGGCGATGGTGCTTTAATGGATTCGTATCCCTGCGGGGTGGCGCATAGCTTATGATGCACCTTGCCCAAATAGATGGGTGGCTGTGAGCAGATCAATGGAGCATGTCTATGAAACGGCGATCACCTAAAACAAAGGAATCGAAAAGACGCGGTCATCCGCTTGCACTCGGAGCCTTGATGGTGTTCGGCCTTGCTCGCTTCGCCTCTGGTGCCACACCAAGCTCGATAAAAATTACGCCGCAAGGCGCTGTTCTGCAACAGGGATCGAGCCTGCAGTTCAGCGTTCGATGTACGTATAAGGACGGGACTTCGGATGACTGTACCCGGGCTGGCGGAGCCGAATGGAGAAGCTCCAATCCCACCGCGATGACAGTCAGCGGTTCGGGAAAGGTGACATGGACAACCGATCCAGGTAGCGAGAATCCATTTGCGCTTGGTTATGTTCTGGTTGCAGTGGGCGAGATGCGGGACCGGGTGGCGGTGATGGGTCAGCATGTGGGCGACACTTTCTACCAGTACCCAACGCCGGACTACAGAAGCTATAACGATCCAGGCAATAACAGTATTCTTCTACCACTCAACGTTGTGGTCGGCGCAACGGTGACGATCGGTTCCGGTTTTGTGATTAATCACGCTACGCCGGGAGAAAAGAGTGGTAACCCATTCCAGATGACCTGTAACTGGGCAAGCTCGAATTCTGCGATCGCCACCGTAAATCGCTATGGACTGGTAACAGCGATATCTCCCGGTAACGTAACAATTACGTGTGGACGCGCAGGTAATGCGGTGTATGGGGTGAGTAATAACAAGCAGTGGATTTCCCCTGGGAATGTCATCACATTGGACGTCGTCGCAGGCGGCAGCGGGACGACTACCTGGTACGTGCGCCCCGGAGGAGGGACACCGTTTGTCAGTCGGTCCGAGACGCCGAAGGGACAGTGTGATGGTAAACACGATGCCGATTATTCAGGGCACGGAGTCAATCAACCATGTGCGCTCGGCGACTTTGAAGACCTTTACTTTGATCAAGTGAGCAAAGCGCATGATCGCTGGATGATCGCGGGCGGGGATACTGTAATCGTGCGGCAAAAGTCGTCTGGCTACAATACGGCGATTATCAATGGGTACAACGCCGACGATCCTGTTAACTGCGGGGATATGGAATACTGCGACGTGCCATCGGTTCCGTCTGGGACGGCGTCGCAGCACACCCGAATTTTGGGTGGAAAGTATGCGAGTTGTCATGCTGACTCAGCGAAGACACTGCTGCTTATTCACGGCAGGGAGGCTATCAGCGTAAGAGACTCGCAGTTTGTCGACATTGCATGCTTTGAGATTACCGATCATGCAGGGTGCGGTCCTGGCGAGTTCAAGCATACCTGTGGACCCGCTAGCTCCGGAGGTGACTACGGGGTTGAGGAATCGGCCCTGACCAGCGAGGTGAACTACAGCAACCTTTTCATCCACGGGCTGGAGAGTTCTGGAATCTTCGGTGCGACTGGGGTGGGTGTGGTTGCTGACCACGTTCATATTCGCGCAATGCCGCTTTCGGGCATCGATATGGATGATGCGCCTTGGAATTCTCCGAATATCTCTGTCGCGGGCGGCTTCACGATGACTAACTCCATCACCGAGTTTACCGGCTGCATCGAGGAGTACCCGGTGGTACACGAGTACCCATATATTGAATGCCGCGACCAGAACACGGGTGCCTACGGCGATGGTTTTGGCACCGGCAGCGCGACAGGTAAGTGGGTCTTTGATCATGACATCTGGCGTTATAACTTTCAGGACGGTCTCGATTTAATACACTCCGGCATACAGAGCCTGACGGTAACCAACTCGCAGAGCTACGGTAACGACGGGCAAGCTTATAAAATCGGATCCGCCGATATTGTTATTTTCCGCAACAACTTCGCCCTCGAGAACTGCAACCGCATTGCTTTTACCATTGGAGACGAGCCCGCTAGCGCCATAGTGCCAGGTGTTGCTACTTGCCGCGCAAATGGCGACTGGATTCCGCTTAACTTCACAGATCAGGGAACCTACGTGGTGCAAAACAATACCCTGGTTGGCTACGGAACTGTGCCATTTGACTTAGCCTGCGAGAAGGGATGGAGCGACTGTAGCCACGCGAACACCATATATCAGAACAACGTGATGTTGGGGTACTCGGACCCGTTCTATACAGGAGGAGATCTACCGGCTACCTTCTATAAAGGGAGCCCTTCCATGCCCCCACACGATGGTTGGGCTGTTCGCGATCATAACCTCTATTACCACGTAAGGCACTGCCCGACACCATTGTCAGCAACGGAGATCTGCAATACCAGAAATCCACTTTTTGTATCTCAGCCATCATCGCCAATCCGGGCAGAGTCCGACCTGGATCATTTCAACTTTTCCCCGCGACCCTCAAGTTATTTGAGGGGCCACGGCATTGCGATTGCTGGTATTGATCGCGATATGGAGGGAACGGCTCGCCCCAACCCACCGAGCATAGGCGCCGTCGAAACAAGCGGCGCGCTATCCTCGTCTGTGGCACCTCAGCAGCCAGAATCGACAGCGCCGATATCTAGTGGGTTTCGACGACAGTCTGTATATTCGTGGCTCTCTTGCGTGGCACTGGTGTGCGGCGCTCTGTTGCTCTACCGATCAGCTAACAAGTAAGCGCTTGGTCTCGATGGAGCGGACAACTTGTTTGAGCGATGATTACGCAGCTGCCCGCGTGAAACGAGACTGCTGCCATTTGCGGAACTGCGTCATTGCTTCTTTGCGGAAGACGAGAAGGACAGTAGCGACGTATATCGGCAACGTTAACCCTATCTGGACAAAGAAGACGGCGAGTGAGGCCGGATGCCAATGTATGTCTTCGATTGCACACACCGCGGCATAAGGTACAGCGGCAAGCGTCATCTTTCTGCAGCCCTGCCACAGATATTGCAACATCAGAATGCCAAGGATCTTGCCTAGGGCATCGAGTCCACTTGCCGATGGAGTAAAGGTAGTGGAAAGACTTGAGACAACCTGCATCGAATACACCGTGAGGCTTCCGCCTATCGAATAAAAAGCAACCAGCCCGACGGAAAGAAATGCACCCACGACAATGTTGTCCGTACT
>JBAVDD010000394.1:0-21335 GCA_049587035.1 Acidobacteriaceae bacterium
GGGTTGCGCCGCGCGACATCACGCCGGAGGCCACACTCGCCATCAGCACTCGCCTGGTTCCGGGCATAGCCGAGCTCATCCGCCAGGACGGAGCACGCCACACCCCGTTCTCCGCCCTTAGCCGCGGCGTGTGCGTCATCGCCGATACCGTACCTGGTGTGGCCGCCGGAGCGCTTATCCTCAACCTACCCGGCAGTCCCCGCGGCGCCGAAAGCTCCCTGCGCGCTGTGCTTCCGCTGCTGCCCCATGCCCTGGATCTCCTCGCCGGCCACACCGAGCATCCAATAGAACGGTAGAATGTAGATTCAGTGAAACCGCACCCAGGACATTTAGGACCCATAGCTCTTTTGCATAAGTTCTCCGCCGTGCTGTTGGTGGTCTTGAAGCCGCTCGGTATCTGGGGTGTCGGCGCCCTGGCTCTCATCGACTCGGCGCTCTTCCCGATCCCGGTCTCCATGGACGGCGTCGTGATTGGCTACGTGGCCGCCAATCACCATCGCTTTCTGGCCTACAGCCTGATGGCCGCGGCGGCCTCCACGCTCGGCGCGCTCGTGCCCTTCTTCATCGGCCGCGCTGGCGGCGAGTTCTTTCTGCTCAAGCGCATCAACCGCGAACGCTACGAGAACATCCGCGACCGCTTCGAGCGCCAGGAGTTCCTCGCCATTATGATTCCGGCGATGCTCCCACCCCCTACCCCGCTCAAGATCTTCGAGTTCTCCGCCGGGGTCTTCGAGATGAAGCTCGTCCCCTTCCTGCTGGCCATCTTCAGCGGCAAGCTCGCGCAGTTCCTCGCCTGCTCCGCACTCACTATCTGGTTTGGGCCCAAGCTGGTGCACTCTTTCCGCGACCTGGTGCATGACCACCACGGATGGGTTCTCGGCATAGCCGTTGCCGGTTTCATGTTGCTGGCCTACTACATCGTGCGCAAGGTCTTCGACAGCCGCAAGGGCGTCACGCTGCCCAGCGAAGAGAACCTCTAGCCCGCACGAGGGTTCACAAGCAAAGGCCGCGCATGGTGCGCGGCCTTCGGCTTATTCGATCTCTGAAATCCTTGCGCTTGCGGAAGCCTACGCGATTGGCTGCTGCGTGGACCGCATCGTCTCCACCAGGCGCGTCGCCAGGATCGGCAACCCGAAGAACGCGGCTGAAAACACAGCGGTGGACAGCAGATCATTGCCATAGAACGGCAGCGCCGACGCGTAGCAAGCCTCAAGCCCGCTCGCCGTATGCGGATACAGCGCCAGGCTGCCGCTACTCATCCACACCATGAAGTTGCTCAGCAGAAAGAAGCTCGTCGCCGATGCGAGCACGCCACCCACCACGCGCAGCACCGTCACCTTGCGCAGGAGCGCGCTGCCCAGCAGGCAAACCGCCGCATACCAGGCCCAGGTCGTCAGATACGCGCTCACGTGGAACGCATAGCCGTAGACCCTCGTCGTAAGAAACACATCCATCAGCGCCATCACAGCCACGGCCAGTACCGTCTGCCAGCGCGGCCTGCGCGAGCCGAAGAACAACAGGCCGGCACCCACCGCCGTGAAGTTGAACGCCATGTCGTGGAAGATGTGCGGCAGCAGGCGGCTCAAGGCAGCGAGAACAAGTATGAGAATGGCAAGCATGATCGTAAGGCCTTCATTACTAGGGTTTGTGGCATTCCTGCCGCTGGCTTCGATTGTAGCCTGTACGTTCGGTTCCATCACCAAAAAGACTTTCGTCCTATCAACAATGCGGTCGTGGCCCATGCACACGTTGCCCCATCGAGACGCTAAGGCTCGACCTGCCCATCCATACTCTCCTCCACCACATGGTTCTGTGCATCGAGCTTTACGATGCCCACCAGCGGTTGACGCCCCGCATCCTCCAGCCAGCCTCCCATGAAACGCGGGTCGCGAAACGTAACCACGTTGGCCACCGCATCCGGTCCGCTGCCGGTGCCGGATGCTAACTCGCTGTCCGGCTTGGTTACCTCCACAAACGGCATCGGCGACCAGTCCATGTACACACGCCCCAGCTTGCTACGCTCGGCGGCCAGCACCACCGCGCTCCGCCCGGGCTTGGGATACGTCGTCTCCCCCATCGTGAGCGTGCTTCCAATCGTGTCGATCTCCGCCAGTCGATACACTGGCCCGAAGTCCATCACTGCGGACCAGCGAAACGGGCTCAGCATATCGGGGCTCGCCAACGCCTTGCGCACTGGCAGATAGACCGGCACCGCCGGCGCTGTATCGTTCGCCTGCATGGCGCTTGGTTCGTTGGAAGCAGGCGTATTTGTGGGTGTAGGCTCGGCCATGCTCTGGGTCATGGCCACCTGGATCGCCCGTTGATGCTCCACGGTGCGCAACCCCCACCAACCCACAATGCCGATCAGCGCCGCAATCGCCCACCCGCGCCCGTGGAACGGACGTTTCTTCGCGCCGACCTCGGCGCTCACCAGACCGAATAGCCACGGGGCAATGAGCGCGCCGAGAAGCAGCACAAACATTACCGGGTCGAAGATGAAGACGATCGACGCCGCATACCAGTGGTCATTGAATGGAAAGAATGGGCGCAGACCGTAGTTGTTGGTGTAGTCAAGCAACAGGTGGCTGAGTAATGCCACCAGAGCCAGTCCGTACAGAACACCCCAGCGGACCGGCGCTGTCGTTAGGGCCTTCATGCGGGGAGTGGTGGTGCGCTTCGCTCTAGCGAGCCGCCAGCGGTGGAAGCCATACACTCCAACAACGATCAGGGCCGCCTCGAGAGGCAGCCCCAGAAAGGTATGCGTGATGCCGCGATGATGTTGGAAGCCCTCGATCGGTCCGCGCAAACTCCATAGCGTGTCGATGTCCGGGAACTCGGCTGCGATGACCATGGTCAACGTGGCATACGCAGCTTTGCGGTTGAACCCGGCTCGCGAAAGACAGGCGCCGGTTAGAAGGTGCGTTACCGGTTCCATCTGCGAACTCTAGCGCTGCATAGCGATTGAATGAATACCCATGGACTGCTGTCCGGCCTGCGCGACTTCAGCTTCACGCTCCGCACGCGCGGTGCGCTCTGCTTCGATCTCACGCTCACGCGCGCGCTTCGAACCAGCCGTGAACGCGGTCAACTCCGCGGGCGCCAGCATGTCGGGTTTGAACCCGGCGATCGCCACAAAACCAGGCTCGTCACCAAGCGCCTCGGCGATACGGTTCCACAGGAAAAACGGCGAGGTCGTCGGTAGCAGAACCATCTTCCGCTCCGGCTCCGGCATTGCGAAGTACGTTCCCCATACCAGCATCCCTGCACATGCGCCAAACGCTGCGAAGGCGAAGACCGGCGAATAGAGTGTCTGTCCGATGCCATTGGGGATCCACACAGACTCCACCAGGCTCACGGTTGCAAAAACACCAAGTCCCAGGCTCACGCCGAAGATGCGGCTCCGATATGTCAAGCCCAGATAGCGCGTGGAGAAGCAAACGAACAACAATAGGCAAAGTATCAGGACACTGATGCCCTGCTGTACCTGTCCTGCCAACGTTGCAACGTAAAACGAACTTGCCGTATGAGGGCCAAGCGCCATGCCCAGCGACAACGCCAAGGCCACTCCACCCACCCAACGGAACACGATCTTTCCCGCGCGATGTAGCCCCTCGAGCGGCTTCATCGCCTGGCGGAAGACGCTATAGATCACCAGCAACATCAAGCCGTACTCGATGAATAACAGCGCCCAGTGCGAATAGAAATAGATTTCGTAAGCCAGAACCTTGGGGACCCCAATTTCCGACCGGAAGAAAAGGATCGCAATCGAGATCGCACACTCAAGGCTGTTTGCCGCAAGGAAGGCCGCAAGAAACCCGAAGTCGCGGAACAAACGCTTCCGAGCCATTAACGTCAGGATACCAATCTCGATGAAGAGACTAGCGAAGATGGCGTATTCCATAAGCAGCTTCGTATGCATAGCGAACGCCTCCTGTGCGCAATAAGAGTATCGTACACAGGAGGCGATGCAATTGCACCTTTTAATTTGCTAATATTCGGCGTTTTCTGGCCAGATTAGTCGAGGCCGCAGGTGCGGCCGCCACCCGGAGCGCACATGGGTACAGGTGTGGTCACTACGCCAGGATGCGTCACCACAACGTTTGCCTCGTTGGCACGGCTGGCGGATGCCGAGTACATGGAGGAAGCGCTGAATCCGGCGACGGCGAGGGCGATGACGAAGGTGCGAATGGCGAGGGTTTTCATTGGCGTATTTCTCCTTGGCAGTAATAAATAAAGAATTCAAATATTTCTCTGGACAAACCAGATGTAATGAACATAGAGTGGTACAAATCGTAAGTCCATCCATATCAATAACATAACTATATACTCTTTGATTAACATTACTGAGGTAATTAGTAAGTCTTAATCACATTACTCTTACTCTTCTTGGTTCGCGTATTCCCTGTTTTTGCGGTTTTATGCTTGGTTTTTGGTTGTCTTTCCTGGATTTCTCCGCGCCTGAATGCACCCGCCTCCGCCGCGTTATGCTCGTAATAGGACATGTCCCGTACCCCTTATCAGCGCTCTTTCTCCTCGTCGCACGATAGAAGTGACAAGGATTTACTGGCTCAAATTGCCCGATCGGCGGGGCGGAAGGCTGGTTATAAACAGCTGGTTCGGGAGTTGGGACTGGGGGGCGGACGCGAGCGCCGGCTGTTGGTGGAGCAGCTTACTCGCCTGGTGGGCAAGGGCGAATTGACCCGGACGAACGAGGATATGTGGGCTATTCCTGTTCGTGAAACCTTTGCTGATCAAGCACATACGGGGTCCGCCGGTGAGCAGAAGCAAGGCCTTTGGGATGGGATGGAGGCTGCGGTTAGGGGCGGTAGACAGCGGCTGGTGAGTGGGCGGCTGGATCTGCATCGGGATGGTTTTGGGTTTGTGCGGCCGGATGCGCAGGCGTCGGCACAAAATCGAGCTCAAGGCGCCCATTTGCAGCCCAAAACCGGGGTCGGAGCGGCGCAAAAACAGGACGACATCTTCATCCCTCCGAATGAGATCCACGGTGCCATGCAAGGAGACTTAGTCCTTGTAGATGAAGCACTTCCGGGCCGCGATGGACGTCGTTCGGGTCGCATTGCGCGGGTCTTGACGCGGCGCAACCCCACGATCGTCGGGATCTTTCATTACGCGAAACGTCACCAACGTAATGATTTTGAAGCACTTAAGGGTAATTTTGTTGCTCCTTGGGATGAACGGCTGGGTGGACCGATCTCCATTGCGGACGGGGATGAAGTCGTCGGAAGTGTGGTGGATTCGCCACACCGGATGCTTGGCGACGAGGCCCGCAGGACGCTGCAAGCGTATGAATCCAAAGACTCTAAACACCCGCTTGAGGGGTTGGCTGTGGATGTGGAGATCCTTAGCTTTCCGACGGCCGGCAGGCCAGCGCGGGGCCGGGTCGTTGAGGTGCTGGGGCCGCCGGATGGGTTTGGGGTGGATGTGGAGATTGTGATTCGTAAACATCACATTCCACATGCTTTCCCGGCACCGGTGCTGGTTGAGGCGGAGGAGCGGGCGCTGGAGACCGTTGCTGCGCTGAGTCCGGAAGTGATTGAAAACAGGGAGGATTTCCGTGGGTTGCCGATTGTAACCATTGACGGAGAGACGGCCCGGGACTTTGACGATGCGGTGCTGGTGCGTCGTATGTCCAATGGAAACAGCGAGTTACAGGTGCATATCGCGGATGTTAGCTGGTATGTTCGGCCGGGGTCGGCGGTGGATACTGAGGCTCGTTTGCGGGGGACCAGTGTCTATTTTCCGGATCGGGCGGTTCCTATGCTGCCGCATGCGCTCTCCAGCGGGATGTGCAGCCTGCTTCCAAATGAAGACAGGCTTGTACTTAGCTGCATTATGGAGATCGATCCGGAGGGCGAGATTGTGGGCTATCGCTTGGCCGAGGGGATCATTTGCAGTGCTCGGCGGATGACTTATACGAGTGTTCAGCAGTGCCTGAACGCGGGAAAAGCGGCTGATTTGAGTGCGCTCCGAACCCCGTTATCTGCTGCAAATTCGGTGCTTGAGCCCTCTTTTCGTGCGCCTAGCGCGGAGGACATTGCGGAGAGGGAGCGGATTGGGGTCGAGCACCCGGATTTGCCTGGGGCGTTCGATGCGATGCTCGACCTGGCGCTGAGGTTGAATGCGAAGCGGGTGCGGCGGGGGTCGATTGATTTCGATCTGCCGGAACCGATTGTCGAGTTTGATCCGGATGGGAATATGAAGGCCATCGTGAGGTCGGAGCGGGGGTGGGCGCACCGGCTGATTGAGGAGTTCATGCTGTCGGCTAATGAGTGTGTGGCGCATTGGCTGGAGGGTCGGGGACTGGATCGGGAGGGGGTGGCTTCGATCTATCGGATCCATGAGATGCCGGACCCGAAGCGAATTGTGGAGTTTGAGGAGACGGCGGCGGGGTTTGGGCACTCGCTGGGGTTGGGGAATCTGCCGGTGCGGAAGTTGACGATGAAGGCGGATCGGCGGGAGTCTAGGCAGAGGTCGGCGCGGGGGAGGGATTCGCGGCCGGCGCAGGGGCATGAGATTCCGGAGAGCATTCCCGTGACGCCGCAGATGTATCAGAAGCTGGTGCGGCGGATTAGTGGGACGCCGGAGGAGAGGATTCTGGCTTACCTGATGCTGCGGTCGTTGAAGCAGGCTCGGTATGCGGAGAAGAATGAGGGGCACTTTGCGCTGGCTTCGCCTTCGTATACGCACTTCACTTCGCCGATACGGCGGTATCCGGATTTGATTGTGCATCGGTTGGTAAGGGCGCTGTTGAGGGAGGGCGTGGATGCTCGGGGTGGGGGGATTCGGAGTGATGACTGGCAACCGTGGGCGGATGAGGTGGCGCGAGCGCGAGGGAAGCATCGTGCGGGCCCACTCATGCCCCAAGTGCGAGGGCATGAATGGGGCACCCGGCATGGAGCTGCAGGTCTCTCCACTGCGGCGCAGAAGCGCGCCTCCGGTCGAGATGACAAGGTTCTGGAGATACAGGATCCGATTGCGGCGGAGGAGTTGAACGATATTGCCGTGGAGAGTTCGCAGGCGGAGCGGCGCGCGGCGGATGCTGAGCGGGAGTTGATTGAGTGGAAGAAGATGCGGTTCATGGCCGATAAGATTGGCGATGACTTCCCTGCTGTGATTTTGTCGTGTACCAAGTATGGATTCTTTGTGGAGCTTGATGACATGTTCATCGAGGGGTTGGTGCCGATGGGGTCGCTGGTGGGGGACTACTATACGTATCGCGATACCGATCGCACGATTGTGGGAGCGCGCTCAGAGCATGTGTTTGCGCTGGGGCAGAGGGTGCATGTGTTGCTCGATCGGATTGACCGGCAGCAGCGGCGGTTGCAGTTTGCTTTGCTGCCGGGGACGGAGCCGAAGGTGGTTGCTGGTGCGGGGCGCGGTGGGAAGAGTGAGGCTAAGAAGTCTAAGGCGAAAGAGAAGAAGGTTAGTGGGAAGGCCAAGGCTCGGCAGCGGAAGAAGCGGTAGTCAGGCGGGGAGAGTTGGGTTTTGGTGAGTTGGCATGTATGGGCCGCCCACTCATGCCCGAAGTGCTTGGGCATGAATGGGGCACCCGGCACCCGGCGTCTTGTGGTCGCTTCTACTGGCCGTTTCGAAAACTGAAATTGATGAAGAGCTTGGCCTCTACGGGATTTCCGTTAAGAAGAGCAGGCTTGAAGCGGTAATTTCGGACAGCCTCGAGCGCGATCTTATCGAAGTCGGGGCGAATGCCTCTCTTAATTGCGACGTATTTGGGTATTCCATCCTTGCCTACAACCAACGAGACTTGGACGTCGCCTGTGATGAAGTAGCCTGGGATGTTGCTTAGTCCCGTTGGAAATTTGGGGTTCTCGGCACGGATGACAACCGGCTGGCTAGACAACGCTGTGGGCTCAGGGGTTGGATTAGGAGCCGGTGCGGGTGCGGGGGCTGGTGCTGGTGTCGGCGTCTTGTCAGGGTTCAGGGCGAAGTTGACGGTGATGGTGGTATCAACCTCGACGGGATTGCCGTTGAGGAGATAGGGGCGGTAGGTCCATTGCTTGACTGCATCCCATGCGGCTTTGGTTAGCTCGGGTGGACCGGATAGGAGCTTGAGGCTGGTGATGGTGCCGTCTTTGCCAATGACTGCGTGGAAGAGGACGGTACCCTGAATGCCCGCGGCCTTGGCGTCCGCGGGGTAGATGGGTTCAGGGTGGTTGATGACGTTGCCTGCGAGCACGTTGCTGGTCACCTGCAGGGTGTGATTTGGGTCGCCCTGCGAGGGCTCTACGTGTGGCGGCGTAGGCATCTTGATGACTGGGTTGGGACCGGATGCATCGGCGATATCGACTTTGAAGCTTTGTGCAGGTTGACCGGTGGTGGAACCGGGATCGCCGATTACGTAGGAAGGGCGCGCGGCTGTCTTGGCTGTTGTATGAACTGTTGTTTGCGCGGTGGGTTGCGGGTTGGGTTGTGGCGTGGGTTGCGGGGTCGTTTGTGGCGCAGGCGCGGCTGCCTGCAGGCGAAGGGCGAGGGCGGAGGTGCAGGCTCCGGCGATGAGGAGAAGACTGAGTGCGGTGGTTGCGAAGCGCGCCGCGCCGCGGAGTTGGGTGGGCTTGTGGGTGAGGTTCATGACTCTCCTTTCGAAGGTGCTGGTGTCGAAGATTCCGATGGCGTGGAGGTTGCGTTGGGGGGTTGCGTTAACGAAGAGCTCGGCTAGGCGGAGGAGGCTGCGCGCGTAGGGTTGGGTTCCGGTTAGGGCTTCTGCGGCCTGGGCGTCGCAGATCATCTCGCGGGTTTCGGCGATGTGCTTGCGCGTTAGCCAGAGGATGGGGTGCCAGGCCAGGGGGATGGAGAGCGCGGTGTAGGCGAGATTTTTGGCGAAGTCGTGGCGGTGGATGTGGGCTAGTTCGTGGGCTAGCGCGGCGGATAGATCGTCGGTGGAGACGGTGGTGGGCATGCCTTCGGGGATAAGTATTAGCGGATGGTTGATGCCGATGGTTAGCGGGTAGGGCGCGGCGGTGGAGGCGGCTAGTTGTGCGTTGGGGATTTGGAAGCGCTGGGTGCAGTGGGTCCAGGTTGCTGCGGCTTGTTCATCGAGTGTGATGGGTTGCGTGGCGCGACGGAGGGCTGCGGTGTTGCGTAGACCGTAGATGAGGCGCGCGGTGAAGTAGAGGAGGGTTAGCGCGTAGGCTGCGACGATGATGGCTAGGAGTAGCGCGGGGAGTTGGAGACCGTTGTGCGCTTGTGCGGGGCCGGTGGTGATGGTGATGACGGCGTTGGTGGTGTTGTGCGTGGTGTGCCAGGGAATGAGGCTCGCTAACGCTGCGAGGAGTTGGCGCGGAGAGAAGGTGCAGGCGGGGAGAAGGAGTTGCAGGAGGAGCGTGGTGAGCCAGATGCGATGCTGCGTGGCGGGGCCGGTGTGGCGAAGGGCGCGTGTGGCTAGCCAGGCGGCGGCGAAGAGTAGCGGGAGTTGCCAGAGGGAGTTCAGGAGGTAGTTGAAGAGCCAGGTTTCTGTTGGTTGCAGGGAGTCGATGAGGTGCATGGTTAGGCCTCCTCGGCTTCGCGGCGCTCGGCTTCTTTGAGGCGGCGGGAGAGTTCGGCGATTTTTTTGGCGTCGATCTGGCGGCTCTTGATGAGACTCATGACCAGCTCTTCGCTGGAGCCGTCGAACATGCGGTCGATGAGGTCGCGGAGGGCGTGGGTGGTGGCCTTGGCTTCGGTGACCGTGGCGGCGTAGTGGAAGGCTCGGCCGTGGAGCTCGCGCTTGAGCTTGCCCTTGCGGGTGAGGATGTTGAGCATGGTCTGGACAGTGGTGTAGGCGAGGTCCTGGGGGAGAGCCTGCTGGACTTCGGCAACGGTGCCGGCGCCGTTGCGCCAGATGACCTGCATGAGCTGGAGTTCGAGCTTGGTGAGGGTGGGCTTTTCGCGTTTGGCCATTGGCTACTCCTATTGAATTAGGACAATAGGACGGGCGGGGCGAGGTTGTCAACTAAATTCTTAGGAGATAGAGGTGGAGTGGAGCGTGGTGGTGGGTTGGGCGTCCGCGTAATACAGGGATCTCTCCACTGCGCTGCGCTCCGGTCGAGATGACGGAATCGGGGCCGGAGTTGGGTGGGCTTTAGATATCACCGTTGGAGGAACTTCGCATCAGAGCTGAACGTACTTGTCATCTCTGATATCTGTCGGGATGGTGTAGGTGAATTTAAAAAAGTTTTCGGCGGTGCACAATATTCTTCGGGCTCAATCGTTAATAGGGGTAGACCATTGCGTGATGCGCGAGAGGGCGATCGGGAAAGGAGCACGATGCCGAGCCCGGATTTGAGCGTGAGTGAGCAGGACCGCTTTATTGCAGAGGCGTTTGAGCGCGATGAGCCGCGGCTGCGCGGGTTCATACGCAAGCGCGTGCTGGATACGGCCGATGCGGAAGATGTTCTGCAGGATGTTTTTTACGAGCTGATTGAGGCTTATCGACTGATGAAGCCGGCTGAGCATACTACGGCCTGGATGTTTCGTGTGGCGCGGAACAGGATTGTGGATCTGTTTCGGAAGAAGAAGGCGGTGTCGCTGAATGCGGCGATTGGCACGGAGGAAGAGGCTCCGATGCTGGAGGATCTGTTGCCTTCGCCGGATGCGGGACCGGATGCGATCTATGCGCGCAATGTGGTGCTGGATGCGATCGATGAGGCGCTGGAGGAGTTGCCGGAGAACCAGCGCGAGGTGTTTGTCGCGCATGAGTTGATAGGCAAGAGTTTCAAGGAGCTGTCGGAGGAGACGGGGGTTAGCGTGAATACGCTGCTCTCGCGGAAGAGGTATGCGGTGCTGTATCTGCGAGAGCGGCTGCAGGAGCTGGATGAGGATTTAGGCAAGTAGGTTTTGGGAAGTGAGGATGCGATGATACGGTTTCGGATTTTGAAGGGATTGAAAATTCTGGCGCTCGTGGCGCTGGCGCTGCTGGTGTTCGGGTTTGTGACCGAGCATCTTTGGAACTGGCTGATGCCGGTGATCTTCGGGTTGAAGGCGATTACGTTCCTGCAGGCGCTGGGACTGGTGGTGCTGAGCAAGATTCTGCTGGGCGGAATCCACAAGCACGGGCCGGGCGGAGGACGACGGGGATGGAAGCGGCACATGGAGGAGCGCTGGGCGCGGATGTCGCCGGAGGAGCGGGAACGGTTCAAGGCCGGAATGCGCGAGCGGCGGGCGGTATATGGCTGGGACTCTCGTGAAGGCTGGGGATGGCCTTGCGGGGAGAAGCCGAAGGCTGAGGCGGGCGGTGGTGAGGACTCGGTTTAGAGGAGAGGGCGATGGTGAGCGGAGAGATGACGAGAATGACGATACGAGTGAAGTTGCGCGACGGTGCTGCCGATGGAGGATTTACGAATATTTTATCGAAACCATTAAACCTGAAGTGCCTTGGAAGCGTATTAGAAGAAAGAGGTTTGGTGAACGTGGATGTAGATGCGTACGAGAGGCTTGTGGAGAAGCGCTCGGCGCGGTTGCAGCGGATGTCGCTGGGCGAGTTGCTGTATTACGTGCTGTTAGGAGAAGGGATGATCGCGGATGAACCTGCATGATCCAATTCGGAGGACGTCCCAGGGTGATTTGGGGTTGTGGGTGGTGATGTCGCTGATCGGGCTGGCGTATCTGTTGACGTAGGTGCGGACGCGGCTGGGGGTGGTTGTGGTTCGAATGAAATAATTGTTGTGAAGGTTGCGGCCTTGGGGTCGGGTTGCGCGTCTAGGGAAGTGCTGATGTTTGAATGAGTCGGCGGCGCGGGCGTATGGTTGCAGCGGGGAGGGTGCTGGCGATGGGCTCTTCTACGATGCGCAAATGCAGGCTTGAGATACGCACGCTGGCGGAGGTTGGCATGAGTGTTACCCGGAACGTCACAGCGAACGTCGCACGCTGCACTGGGTTCGTAGTTTTGATTGCTGCGGCCGGGCTGTTGGGAAGCGCTTTTGGTGGCGCGGCTTGGGCACAGGTGCGTCCCGGTGCGGGTGGGGATCAGGCGGAGGTTGCCGCGGCGATACCGGTACCAGCGAGTCCGGTAGCGACGAATCCGGTTTCGGCGCATCCGAGGGAGACCTATCCGCAGATTGTGCGGTTGAGTCTGGTGCAGGGCGATGTGCGCGTGGCCGTGGGTAAGGTGAAGGGGCAGAGCGATGTGGGGCCCTGGGTGGAGGGAGCGGTGAATATGCCGCTGGAGACAGGGTTCAGCGTGGTGACGGGGAAGGGTCGCGCGGAGATTGAGTTTGAAGATGCGTCGACGATGTATGTGGGGGAGAACTCGGCGCTGGCGTTTGATGTTTTGACGACGAAGGACGGGGTTCCGGACACGGAGATGACGCTGCTGACGGGGGTTGCGGTGCTGGATCTGCATCCGAATGTGCGGGGTGAGTCTTACCTGCTGGAGACGCCGAGCGACTATATCCACGTGCCGTATGGGCGACATGCAAGCCTGCGCATCAACAGCTATACGGACACGGCGACGCTGACGCCGCTGTTGTTTGGGAAGGGCTATCCGGGCGAGAAAGTGTCACCGTTGATTGGGAAGACGTTCACGTTCGATAGGTCTCACCTGGAGCCTGCGCCTCCTGATCCGACGAAGAACACCGATGTGGCGTTTGATGCGTGGGCTACGTCGCGGATTGAAGCGCGCTCGGCGGCCATGCACGCGGTGATGCAGGATGCGGGGTTGAGCGAGCCGGAGCCTGGGCTTGCGGATATGAAGGCGAAGGGAACCTTCTTCGCGTGCAAGCCTTATGGGACTTGCTGGGTTCCGACGAATGGCTGGGGTGCGGCGCATGCGGCTGGGAGTTCCAAGGGAGCGGTGGTGCCGGTGAGCGCGCAGATGCAGGGGCCTGCTTCTCAGCAGATGCAGACGCAACAGGCTCCAACGCAGCAGCAGATGCAGGATGCAAAGCTGGCGCAGAGGGCGCAGCGCGATGAGGAAGAGGCTGAAGAACAGACGAGCGGCGGGGTTGCGCCGGCGGTGTGGGTGGAGGATGAGGATCTGTTTCCCTGCTCTCCGTATGGGGTTGAGGACCTGATGGGACAGGACCCGGTGACCGGAGATGTGACGGTTCTGGACAGCCAGATTGTGTGGGGCGATGATGGGTTCGACGGGTATGGATACGGCGGCTATGGATTTGATTGGGCGGTTTGCCATACGGGGAGCTGGATCTATCGGCGGCACAGGTATGTTTGGGTGGCGGGTAGGCACCATCATCATCATTCGCCGGTGCGGTGGGTGAAGGTGAATGGTAAGCGCGGGTATGTGCCGATTCATCCGCGAGATGTTGCGGGCAAAGAGCCGTTTAATCTGCGGCATGGAATCTTTATGCAGAAGCAGCAGAAGGTTGGAGGAGACGTGCGAAGGGGTGGAGGCGTGGTGCGCGTGGCGTACGATCCGGGATCGCATGTGAAGGTGCTGGGAGACACGCCCAGGGGGTATCGCGGGCCGGTGCTGCAGGGGTTGCGGGCAAGCAGGGCGCCTACGCTGGAGGCGCGCAGCCTGACGCGTGGGACGGAGGGGAGCAAAGCGATCTCGCCTACTAGTTTGATTGAGTTTGATAGCAGGGCGCGCGGGTTTACGGTTACTACTCGGATGAGTGAGGGCGGGCGAAGCCATACGGTGGTGGACCACTTTGGCGGGGGGATTAGCGGCGGTAGCCATGGGTTCGGCGGCGGGGGTGGGCGGGCGTTTAGCGGTGGTAGTGGTAGTAGCGGCGGACACTTTGGTGGTGGCGGTGGCGGTGCCCATTTTGGTGGCGGTGGGTCGTCGGGTGGTGGTGGATCGCATGGCGGCGGTAGCGCGCCGGCGGCCAGCAGCTCCGGCGGTGGAACGTCCTCGGGTGGAGGGCATGCGCATTAGGTTTGTGCGGCGGGGAATTCCCTTGGGGGCTAAAGCCCCTTCAGAATGGTGCGCTTAGGGCACGACTGAAGTCGTGCCCTTAAGCCCTACGCTTTGCCGATGACTAATAGCTGCTCGATCTTGCCGTCTGGTTCGAGGTAGACGGTGACGATGATGGTGGCGCCGTTGGAGAAGGCTACTCGGTAGCTGCTGAAGGTCATGCCGCCGCGTAGGGAGGCTCGGCCGGTGGTGACAGTTGTGATGGAGCCGAGGGGCGTCAGGCTGGATTGGTAGGCAGCCATGGCGGTGGGGTCGAAGTAGTCGTTGCAGTCGGGGGTGAAGAGGGTGCGGTCGATGTTGCCCTTTTGCAGGCCGGTGAGGATGGTTTGGAGTTGGGGAGCGAAAGCCTGGGCGGTTTCTGTGGCTGAGTTGGCGGGAGCTGCAGAGTTTGTGGTGAGGATGAGTGGGGCGATCTGGCGGGCGATCTCGCTGGCGGCTTCGGAGGCTTCCTGGTTGGTGAGGACGGCGATGGCGGCGTGATCTTCGGGGAAGACGATGTTTTCGGCTACGAAGCCGCCGACTTCGCCGGAGTGCTCGAGGATGCGGCGACCGTTCTGGGTGATGACGTCCATGCCGAGGCCGTAGTGAGAGTCTTTACCGTCGGAGAGGATGTAGGGTGTTTCCATTTGCTTGTAGCTGGCGGGGGTTAGGACAGACTGGTTGATGAGGGTTAGGTCCCAGGTTAGGAGCTGGGCTACGGGCATGGCCAGGTCGCCGTCGCCGAAGTACCAGCCGGGGGCTTCGAGCGCGGCGGGGCTGATGGGCGCGAGGGCGTAGCGCATGTAGCCGGTGACCTGGAGTTTTGCCTGGTCGACGTTTAGGTTCAGGACGTCGTCGAGGTGTGCGGGTTTTAGGACGTGATCGCGGAGGAATTTGGCGAAGGGCTCGCCGGAGACTTTCTGGACGATGAGCGCGGCGAGGACGAAGTTGGTGTTGGAGTACTGCCATTGGGTGCCGGGGTCGAAGTCGAGGGGCTTGCCGGCGAACTCGTGGACGATGGCGAGCGGGTTGCCGGGGAGCTTCCAGGCGGGGATGGTGTAGTCCTGCGGGGCGTAGTCCTGGTAGCCCGAGGTGTGGGTTAGGAGGTTGATGATTTTTACTTCGCTGGCGCGGGTTAGCTCAGGGAAGAATTTGCTGACGGGGTCCTGGAGCGAGAGCTTGCCTTCCTGCTCGAGGATCAGGACGGCCGTGGCGGTGAACTGCTTGGAGATGCTGCCGATGGGGTAGGCCATGGAGGCTTCCGCAGAGATGGGCGGGGTGACGCGCGCGAGGCCAAAGGCTTGCGTGTAGACGATGTGGCCGTTCTGCACGATGCCGACGGAGGCGGAGGGAACGCCGGTGTCGGCGAGGACTTTTTGGGCGATGGCGGCGACTTTGGCGGCGGTGTCCGCGGGTAGCTGCTGGGCTTGTGCTGAGATGGTCGTGGCGGCGAGGAGGGTTGCGGTTAAGAGCAGGCGCATGGTGGGGGTAAGGATAGCATCTGAGCCTGCCCATCCGCCGGTGCGCTATTGACAGGTGTGATGTGTGGCCTTACGGTATACATGAGACCCGGAAGCGGTGATGGAATGATCAAGTCCTTCAAACATCGTGGCCTCGAAAAGTTTTACCAGACGGATTCGAAGGCCGGTATCCAGCCCGCACACGCCAGGAAGCTCCGCGACCAGCTTTCCCTGCTTGACGTGGCAACCAGACCAGCCGACATGGATAAATCGGGCTGGCAATTGCACGCTTTGACCGGCAAGCTGGCAGGACACTGGTCGATCTCGGTGAACGGCAACTGGCGCCTGACGTTCCGGTTCACAGGTGTCGACGTTGAGATCGTCGACTATCAGGACTATCACTAGCGAAGGAGAGATTTATGGCGATGTTCAACCCCTCCCATCCCGGCTCGGTTCTGCGCGAGTACATGGGTGACAGAATTACCGTTAGCGCATTGGCGAAGCACCTCGGCGTGACGCGCGAGCACCTCTCCACGATCCTGAACGGGCGGGCGGGGGTTTCTCCGCTGATGGCTTTGAAGCTGGATGAGGCCTTTGGGACGTGCGATGGGCTTTGGTACAAGCTGCAGATGAACTTCGATCTGGCGCAGGCTAGGAAGGTGAAACGGGGGAAGGTAAGGCCGCTGTTTGAGAAAGCGGCGTAGCTGCGACGAAGCAAATCCCACCGTGCGCAGAACAGGCGCTCGCTCTCGCGAGCGAGAAGCAGGTTCCTCGCTGCGCTCGGAATGACAGCCAGAAAGGCAAGGACAAGAACAAACGCAAAGGCCGCCCGGATGGGCGGCCTTTGTCGTTTGAGGCTTGGTGAGAACTACTCGTCGTCGCTCTCGTTTTCGGATTGCTTCCACTTGAGGAGGTCGCCGAGGGTAGTGCTGCCGGCGTTGGCGCTGGAGGAGCTGCTGCTTCCCTGCCCCTTGTTGCCCTTGCCGCCGCCCTTGTTGGAGCTGGCTTCCTTGTAGTTCTCGACCTCGGCGCGGGTTGCTTCCTCGCCGATGGCCTTGATGGAGAGGCCTACCTTCTTCTCTTCCTGGTTCATCTTGACGATCTTGAATTCGTGCTCGTCGCCTACTTCCAGGTTGATCTGCTTGCCGTGGTCGTCGACTGCTTCGGAGACGTGGCAGAGGCCCTCGACTCCTTCGGCGATCTCGACGAAGGCGCCGAACTGCGCGGTGCGCAGAACCTTGCCCTTGATGACGTCGCCGATGCGGTGCTGCGCGAAGAAGGTCTCCCATACATCGGGCTGGAGCTGCTTGACGCCCAGAGAGAGGCGGCGGTTCTCGGGTTCGACGCCGAGGACGATCGCCTTGACCTTCTCACCCTTCTTGAGGACTTCCGAGGGGTGCTTGATGCGCTTGGTCCAGCTCAGGTTGGAGACGTGGACGAGGCCGTCGATGCCGTCTTCGATCTCGATGAAGGCACCGAAGTCGGTGAGGTTGCGGACGCGGCCTTCGATGATGGCGCCGATGGGGTACTTCTCCTCGAGCTGCTCCCAGGGGTTGTCCTGGAGCTGCTTCATGCCGAGGGAGATGCGGCGGTCGGTGGGGTTGACCGAGAGGATGATGGTCTCGACCTCGTCGCCGGCCTTGACCAGCTTGGAGGGGTGCTTCATCCGCTTGGACCAGGTCATTTCAGATACGTGGACCAGGCCTTCGATGCCCTGCTCGAGCTCTACGAAGGAGCCGTAGTCGGTTACCGAGAGGACGCGGCCCTTGACGTGCGCGCCTACGGGGTAACGCTCGATGGCGTCCAGCCAGGGATCAGGCGAGAGCTGCTTGAAGCCGAGCGAGACGCGCTGCTTTTCCTTGTCGAACTTGAGGACCTTGACCTGGATCTCGTCGCCAACGTTGACGAGGTCGCGGGGATGCGTGAGGCGTCCCCAGCTCATGTCCGTGATGTGGAGCAGGCCGTCGAGGCCGCCCATGTCGACGAAGGCGCCGTAGTCGGTGAGGTTCTTGACGACGCCGGTGAAGACAGAGCCCTCTTCGAGAGTGGAGAGGGTTACGGTCTTCTTCTCGTTCTGCTCCTCTTCGAGGATCTCCTTGCGGGAGATGACTACGTTGCCGCGCTTCTTGTTGAGCTTGATGACGCGGACTTCGATCTCGGTGCCGATGTAGCCGTCGAGGTTGCGAACGGGGCGAACCTCGACCTGAGAGCCGGGGAGGAATGCCTTGATACCGATGTCTACCGTGAGACCGCCCTTGACGCGGCTAACTACCATGCCCTTGACGGGAGTCTTGGTGTTGGCGGCCTCTTCGAGCTTGTCCCAAACCTTGTGACGCAGGGCCTTCTCGTAGCTGACGAGATAACCGCCTTCCTTCTCCTCGCGCTCCACGACCACTTCGATGACGTCGCCAACGTTGAACTTCGGCGTGCCGGTGTGGTCGAGCACCTGATCCAGCGGAATGAGTCCCTCGGACTTGAGGCCGATGTCCACGACGGCGTGCTTGTCGGTGATCTTGACCACGGTGCCGGTGATGACGGCCTCTTCGGCGGTCATTGCCTGGGCGGCGTCCTTTTCGGCGGCCTGCTCGCGATCGAAGCTCTCGAGCGCCTTGGCAAAGTCCTCGGCGTCGTACTCGGGCTCTGAGGGAGCGGCGCTCGCGGCGGAGATCTCGGGGATCGGATCGGCCGAGGCATGCTGCGCGGTGACACCGAAGGGCTCGGCGGCGGGCGCTGCCGACTCCTGGATCTCGGTGTTTGCGATCTCAGTGTGGGCGATCTCGGTGTGGGCCTGGATTTCAGGGTTGGAGGAATGGTCGGTCGACGGCGTGGCTTCCGCGGTCGCGGTCTCGTTGATAACTTCGGGGGTGGTTGATTCCAATGTCGTGTTCAGGGCTGTGCTCTCGGGATGGAAAGAATTGTGGTCGTGGTCGGCCATGGATTAAGACTGCTCCGGGTTCCAGTAGCTCAGATGCAGACATCGGCGGCGAAGACTACCATTTTTCGGACGGCAAAGGGGCCTCCCGAAGCGGGTGTGTTCTTAACGATGATGTCAGCGGGAATGAGGTAAAGCTTTCGAAAAGAGAGACTGCGACTGGATCCCGCGCGCATGTCCTCAATCGAAAGTGTAGCAGCGCCAAGGGTGAGGGTCAATGCGTATAGGCTGGCGGGCGGCGTGTCTGATCGAACATCGGACAGTGTGTTTGGCTGCTGCAAAAGCAAATACAGGAATCTCTCCACTGCCCCTTCGGCAAGCTCAGGGTCCGGTCGAGATGACGGAGGTGCAGGGGAGGTGCAGGATGCGTGGCCGTATGGGTGGAGTGGCGGCTTTATAATCGGGCGCAATGGACCATCTTTGGACACCGTGGCGCTATGCGTATGTGACGGGCGAGGACCGGGCTCGGCCTAAGGTCGGTGTGCCGGAGGCGCTGGCGGCGTGGCCGGGGGAGACTGGGTGCGTGTTCTGCAACATGATTGCGGCGGTGGACTATGCGGTGGAGCATGGGATGGCTCGGGAAGAGGCTGAGGCGGCGGTGTACCTGCTGGAGCGGGGCAAGAGCTGCTTCCTGGTGCTGAATGCGTTTCCTTACAACAGCGGACATTTGATGGTGGTGCCGTATCGGCATGAGGCGTCGCTGGCGGGGTTGCCGCTGGAGGAAGCCGATGAGCTGCTGCGGATGACTCGGCGGGCGGAGCGGGTGCTGCAGGCGGTGTATAAGCCACAGGGACAGAACCTGGGGTTGAACCTGGGCAAGGCGGCTGGCGCGGGTGTGACGGAACATCTGCATTTGCATGCGGTTCCGCGCTGGCTGGGGGACAACAACTACATGAGCGTGCTGGCGGAGACGCGGATTCTGCCGGAGATGCTGGACGAGAGCTGGCGGAGATTGCGGGCGGCGCTGGCGGTGGACGCGATCGAGAAGCCTTAGAGGCCGGGTGCGGCGGGATGCGCGGCGGGATGCGCGCGATGCGAAGTTGTCCACAGGATATTCAACGCGCTCTTCGCCGCCTGTGCGCGTAATTCAGCCAGTAGTCGTGCAACTCCTGATGGTGCCCGTGTCATCTGACATAACTGAACGCGATCGCCCACCATCATCCCATCCTAAGGAGGTTCACCATGACGCAGATGCCACAACCACGCATGAGTCCCTGGGTAAGCCGAAGCGGCGAGGTTTTGCGGATGCCTTTGATCTCGACGCAGCGGGGCGGACACGGCGGCATGGCGTGGCCTTCACCGTTTGCTGAGCAGGCCGAGCAGTCCATGATGCAGCCGCAGGATGGGGCTGTGGACGCACGGGTCCGGCTGGCGAGTATACGGTCGCACCAGCATAGCGATTTGCTGCATGAGTCGGAAGACGCACGGCTGACGGGCGGAACGCGCTCGCTGGACCGGCGGCTGCTGGGGCTGAACGTGCTGGATACGTATGCCAAGCGCCAGAGCGTTCGTGCAGAAGCTATTGCAGAGACCGACGTCGCGTAACCCTTCTCCAGACACCCTTCCCACGCAGGCTGGGTGTTGCAAGGCAGTCCTCATTTTGCATCCGGGCCTCAGGGCCCGGCTTTTTTTGCGGGGAACTATTGCTTGGCGTCGTTGAGGGTGTGGACCCGGGCGGCGGGGGTGACCTCAAAGCTGGTGACCTTCCAGTTGCCATTGGGCATGCGCTGGTAGACGCGGGTGTAGCGGTAGGCGCCGTGGAGAGCGTCGCCATCGTTGATGCCTTCGACATCGGCCAGGCAGGTGACGATGGCGATGTGGCCAATGAGCTTGATCTTGGTCTCGGAGATGTCGAGCCGGGAGATGCGGAGCTGGCCGTCGTGCATGCGATCGAGCTGCTGGGGCTTGGTGAGGACCTCGCCGTTGGCGGTGATGCCGAGGTAGTCCTCGGACAGCAGGTGGTCCATTGCGTGGACGTCGTCGGAGAGTACGGCGCTGCGCCACTCGTGCTCCAGTCCGATGATCTGGGAGCGCTCGTTGCGCTTGTGTTCGTGGTGCTGCTGCTTCTGGGCAAAGGCGTGCGGAAGGGTCGCCAGCAGGAGAGCGGCGGATAAAGCGGCGAGCGTGCGTGATGGCAGCCGGCGCAACATGGGCGTACCGGATGTTAGACCGGAAATCGGGGTCGCGTCAAAGCGCTTTGTTACGGCTGCTTGAATTGGCATCCCCTCGCCCACCCCTGAGCGGTTGGATGCAAACCGATGCGATGGCGGATGGTGGGTTGCTTAAGCGAGGGCGGTGAGGGTCTCCACGTTGCGCTCCAACATGTGCTGGTAGAGGCCGCCGACGGCGTACTTGGCGAAGTGCGGGGTGCCGCGGTGGTACTCGGCTGCCGCCTCGTCGCGATACTGTTCGTAGATGACGACGGTGTCGGGATCGCTTTCGACGACAAGGGGGATATAAGTGACGCAGCCCTCTTCCTGACGGGAGAGGCGGGTGAGTTCGCGAAGGATCTGATGGATCTCGTCGCGGTCGTCGGTGCGGAAGGTCATGCGTACGGTGAAGCTGATCATGGCTGGTCCAGTAAAACAGTAAGAAACAATAGCAGGTTAGGCAAAGAGTTCGTCTGCAGGTTAGGCAAAGAGTTCGTCGAAGCCGGGGCGCGTCATAGTTTGGATGCGGTCGGGGCCGGTGGAGATCATACCGATCCTGGCGGCGCTTTCGCGCTGGATGAACTCGAGGTATTCCTGGGCGCGCTTGGGCAGTTTGTCGTATTCGGTGATGCCTTCAGTGGAACATTTCCAGCCCGGGAGGGTTGTGTATATGGGATGAATTGACTTGAAGCCGCGGACGTCGGCGGGGATGATCTCGGTGACCTTGCCGTCGATCTCGTAGGCGGTGCAGATGGGGATTTCTTCGCACTCGTCGAGGACGTCCATCTTGGTTACGACGAGCCACTCGGTGGAATTAATCATGTTGGAGTAGCGGAGGAGAGGAATGTCCAGCCAGCCGCAGCGGCGGGGACGGCCGGTGACGGCGCCGTACTCCTGGCCGCGGGCGCGGAGGAGTTCTGCGGAGT
>JBAVDD010000395.1:0-12558 GCA_049587035.1 Acidobacteriaceae bacterium
CATCCCCGCCATGCCGCCCAGTCTTCCCGACGCGTGATGAAAACGAATCGAAGCCGTACCCTTGTCGAACGGGCTCGCATTCGTTCCAATCACCCCTTGCCCCAGGTAAGCCGACTGCAGCCTCTCATTGCGCAGGTACGTCTCGACAAACTCCGCCATCGACCAGTCATACAGCAGATGCCTAGCCTCCTCATCCTTACCCAGCCGCTCGTCAATCTCCTCCGCCGATGGCGCGTCGCCAAGCCAGGCATCGTGATCGCCGTCCGGCCGGAGCTTGTCGCGCAGACGCCGAATCACATCATTCATCGCTCGCCAACCATCTACGTCTCCAGGAGCAAATCGACGCACCTCAGCCTCGCACGCCTCATCGTCATCCCAAAGCTGCACGCTCGACCCATCCAGAAACGGCACAAACAGCCCATTCACCGCGGGCGTCCACTGAAACCCACGCTCCACCAGCCCCATCTCCTTCACCACCAGCGGGTGCAGCAACCCCGCCAGGTATGCGCACGGCGACATGTGCACTCCCGGAAACGGCTCTTCAATCGTGCATGCCCCTCCCACACGCTTCCGCGACTCCAGCACCAGCACGCGTTTTCCCGCACGCGCAAGGTACGCAGCGCACGCTAACCCATTATGTCCCGCGCCGATTACAATCACGTCCCAGCGTTGTGCCGCCAGCTCGCGAATCGTAGAGGGAAGTCCAACTTCGCCCATCACGGCAGCCGTAGGTGAGGTCAATGCGTATCTCCTATATGGAAGTCCACGCATCCACGATACAACGTCGCGCAGCGCGTTGTTACTCCAGTGGCTTCAACGACTGCAGCAGCGTCGGTATCAGCTCCGACACCGTCGGATGAATATGCACCGCCCGCGAGATCGTCGTATACGGAGCCTTTGCATACATCACATCCAGCAGGCAATGAATCGCCTCATCGCAACCCACCCCCAGCAGCGAGGCCCCCAGGATGCGCTTGCTCTCGGCATCCACCAGCACTTTCATAAACCCCAGGCTCTCGCCCTTCTCTAGCGCACGATTCACGCGCGTCATCGGCCGTGTAGCCATCAGCGCCGGTTTGCCGCTGGCACGCACCTCGGCCTCCGTCAGGCCAATCCGCGCCAACGGAGGATCCATGTACATCGCATAGCAAAGGATCCTGTCCGACACGCGCCGTGTATCGCCATCCAGCAGGTTTGCCGCAACAATCTCATAGTCGTTATAAGCAGTATGAGTAAACGCGCCCCGCCCATTGCAATCACCCAGCGCGTAGATGCCGTCGACGTTGGTGCGCAGCTGATCGTCCACCACAATGTAACCCCGCTCATCGGTCTGCACGCCTGCATGCTCCAACCCCAGATCGGCCGTGTTAGGCACGCGCCCCACGGCCAGCAGTACATGCGAGCCCACAATGTCCGGCTCGTCCGTGGTGCAGTTCGTCCCCACCACAACCCCGCCGTCCCCAGGCTTCAGGTTAATGCACTCCGCGCTGGTCCGAACATGAATCCCCTCCGCCTCCAGGATGCTCTGCACGCAAGCCGAAACATCTTCGTCCTCACGTCCGGCCAGCCGCGGCCCCTTCTCAACGATCGTCACCTCGCAGCCAAAGCGCCGGTATATCTGTCCAAACTCAATTCCAATGTAGCTCCCGCCCACCACCACCAGGTGCTTTGGCAGAGTATCCAATGCCAGCAGCGTGGTGTTGGTCAAGAACGGCACGGTGTGAACCCCCGGGAGATTCGGCAGCGCCGCACGCGCCCCAACATTGAGAAAGATCTGCTTTGCCTCCAGCACCTCTTCGCCAACGCGCATCGTAGTCGCGGAAGCAAAACTCGCTGTCCCCTTGAACACCGTCACCTTCGGATTGTCACGCAGCGAACTCTCCACCCCATTGCGCGACTTGCTAACAATGCTGTCTCGCCGCGCATTCACAGCCTTGATATCTACCTCAATCGCCGTGTCGATCGACACCCCATACTTACCCGACCGCCTCGCCACATACGCCGCATACGCGCTGGCAACCATTGCCTTGGTAGGCGTGCAGCCCGTATTCACGCACGTCCCCCCAAACAACTTCCGCTCCACGAATCCAACCGTCTGGCCAGCGGCCGAAAGCCGAGCAGCTAGCGAAGGACCTGCCTGTCCCGCTCCAATGATGATGGCGTCGAATGTCTTCATGGCAAGAATGTTCTCATAGCAGCTTATATGCGCGCTCCGCGCATCTCTCGCCGCAGCATCATCCTACGCCAACCGCTCTCTGGGCAATCCCCCATCCGGCGTCGCCAGGCCCATCTACCGAATCCGGATCAAAACCAGCAAACACGCAAGCACCGCAATCGCATCTTCAGCAATCGACGCGCTGCCGTCTCGTTTGATCCGCGCCCGCAGTTGCTCATAGAGCACCGTGCTCCCAAAGGTCCCAGCCAGTGCGCCAAAGACCCCAAACGCCGCGCACACAAATAGCGCATTTGTCTGGTTGCTCGACCCAATCACAGCCCCCGAAAGGCCTCCCAGCGCAATCCGAAAAATCAACTTCGGAACAAATGTCGTGCTGCCCGCCGAGCGCGGTGTCTTCTCATACGCCAACTCAACCGCAGCAATCACGGTAAGGATAATCGGGGTCGCGATGTGACCCATGAAAGCAAAGTGCGTACCAGCCACCGGAAGGTGTCCAAAGTACGCCGCCCAACTCACTGCGGCTAACGCGACAACCGCGCGAAGCCCGGCAATCAAACCCAGTAGAAACGCAAGGATAAACGGTGGCATATCTTACCTCCGGTCAGTAGGATGCTGCGAGTCCACAGGAATGCTACACGCAAAGCCAGGAATTGTCTCCCGTCTCCGTCCCACTGCCAGCATCAGCGGTATGCGTCACTGGCCCGCTCCCGTGCCGTCCAGCTCCCCGCACCGGTTCAACGATAGAGGAGAAACTCCTTGCGAGCCTCCACGTACTCCGACAGCTTCTTTGTCCACCCTTCAGCAATCGCCCGGGGATCATCGCCCCGCTCGATCGCCTCCAGCGTGCTCCGGCTTCCAATCAACCGCAGCGTCGTCTGTACCTTGAACCGCGCCGGATACAATCGATGCAGCACACTCAAAATCTCCACGCCCATCTCCGGCGAATTCAGCGCCCGCCGGTCCGTCACCGCAATCCGCACCGCATCAATCGTCTGCCCATGAAACGGATAACGATTCGCCGTTTCCGCCACCGTGGCAGTCGTAGCCGCAAAGCTCACGCCAGGAATATGCCGCGCGTTCAACGTATCCGCAACATCCGCGGCATGCATCCACGCAGCGCCAAACAGCTCAAATGGTGTATCCGTTCCGCGCCCCACCGACACCCCACTATAGTCCAGAAATCCCAGTCCCGGATAAATCGCAGCCGCCGTCATCGAGCGCAGATTCGGGCTCGGATCAGTCCACGGCAGCCCCGTCTCGTCAAACCACTCCCCCCGCGTCCAATGCTCCATCGGCACCACCGTCAGGTCCACATCCAGGTGCTTCACCCCGGCCACATACCGCGCCAACTCGCCAATCGTCATCCCATTCCGCACCGGCAGCGGCATATAGTCGATGTACGCCGACACCCCCGTCGTAAGGTCCTCATCCGACATCGGCCCCTGCACCTGCACCCCGCCAATCAAGTCCGGCCGATCCAGCACCACCACCTTCAGATCATGGTGAAACTCCGTCTTCTCCAGCGCCGCCGCCTCGAGAAAATATCCCATCACCGTGTCATACGTATAGAAGCGAACGCCAGCATCCTGCAAGTCAATCACCACCGCATCCAGGTCCTTCAACTCCTCATGCGTAGGCCTCTTGTCCGCATCCGTCGGCCCGTAAAGGCTCGTCACATGCAATCCGGTCGCAGGATCCACCTCAGCGCTAATATGCTCAGAATCGAGCCTCCCAAAGATCCCATGCTCCGGAGAAAAGAGCATAGTAAGCTTCGCCCCCGGCACAACCTTCGGCAAATCCGTCGCAAGAATATCGACAGTCCTTCTCCCCGCGTGATCCAGTCCTGTCTGGTTCGTCAGCAAACCCAGATTCAAATGCTGATGCTCCGCCATCCTCGCCAGCAAAGCAAAGTGATCCCACTCCAACACATCAATCCCAGTCCGAGTGTTCGACAGCTTCGTAGGATCGCAGAACACATTCGGACCACCGCACTCAGCAGCCGACATAGACAGAGGCTCCCGATATAACCCCAACGCCTCCGCCGCAGCCGTTGCAACCTGCCCACGCAGATTCGAAATCGGCTTATTCCCCCGCGGATGAATCGAATTCGCCAGCAAAATCACATACGTATCCGACCCCGGATCCATCCAAAGCGCCGTCCCCGTGAAGCCCGTGTGCCCAAAGCTCCCGATCGGAAACACCACACCGCGCGGTTTCGAAAACGCACTATCTATGTCCCACCCAAACCCACGCAGGTCCTGACCCTTCACCGCCGGATAGTGCGGAGCCAGCCCTGGCGCTGCCGGTTTGTCGCCCGCAGCAATCGCCTCTCGCTCCGCAGCATTCGCCGCAGAGATCTGCCCAGCCTCATGCCCCGGTTGCTCAGGAGTCGTCATCAATTCAAGCGTCGACCGCTTCACCGGAAACTCGCTAGGCCGTCCCGCCAGCCGATCCAGCAGCGCCTGCGCAAACAGCGAAACATCATGCGCCGTTGAGAACACTCCCGCGTGGCCCGCAATCCCACCCATCCGTCGCGTCGAAGGATCATCCACCGATCCGCGCAGCAGTCGATCGAAGTCCGGATTATCAGCCGCCGTGCCCTCATCATCATGCGCCGTAGGAGCAATCTGCCCCAGCAGCGATGTGCTCCAATCTCCCGGCCGGCAAGCATACGACATGCGCCCGCGCGGCTTCGGGGCCCATCCAATCGCTGCGCCATACACCTCATGTGGTCCGCAAGCCTTAGCCAGCGGCAGATAACGCGTATGCAACATGCCGAGCGGCTTGAAGATATGCTCCTGCGCGTACACATCCAGCGGCTCGCCACTCAGTTTCTGCACCAGGTATCCCAGCAAAATAAAATTCACATCCGAGTACCGAAACACCGCTCCCGGCGCCGAGATCAGCTGTGTCGTCAGCGCCCGATGCACCCCCTCCATGAAGTCTGGCTTCGCCAATCCCCAAGCATCCTTCAGATTCACATCCGGCGCCTCACCCGACGTATGCGTTAGCAGCATCCGCAGCGTTACCTTGGCGCGCACCGGATCATGCTCGGCATTGAATGCCGGAAGATACTTCTCCACCGGATCGTCAAACTGCAGCTTGCCCTGCTCATACAGCTGCATAATCGCGGTAGCCGTGCTCAGGTTCTTGCTCAGCGAAGCCATATCGAAGATCGTGTCCTCGGTCATCGGCTCAGCAGCAGATGGCTTTCCATCCAGTCCCGGCTCACCAGCCAGCTTGCGATCCCCATAAGCACGCTCGAACACCACATGTCCGTCATGCCCAATCAACACCACCGCCCCCGGTGGCCGGTGTGTAGCCACAGCATCATTCAACAGTTTCGACACCACGCTGAAGTCCGGTGTCGACCCCTTCGCATGAACAGTCTGCGACACACCCAAACGCGTCATGCAGAGTAAAGCAATCACCGCTACCGCGCCACGCCGCGCCGCCTGCTTGCCAAAGATCAAGCTGGCAATCGATCCCACCACAAACGTTGCGGCTGCGCCAATCAGCACATACCAGGTCCATGCCACATGCGGCACCACAATCGGTCCAAGATGCATAGGGAACTCTCCTTGCCAAAGCCAGACGTTCAAAACAAATCCAAAAACCATACCTACCGCCGCGCCCGTCTGCGTTGCAAACTTCGTCAGCGTTCCCAATAGAAACACTCCCAGTAAACACCCATACGCCACCGAAGCGATCGACAACCCAATCTCCACCACATGCCCTTTGCCGCCCACCGCTGCCGCGTACACCGCAATCGCGAACAACACCAGCGCCCACATCACAGTCGATGACTTACTGATGATCGCTCTCTCCCGATCATCAGCGTCCGGCCTCAAGTGCATGTAAAAATCCACCACCGAAGTCGACGACAAACTGTTCAACGCGGCCGAAAGATTCGACATCGCCGCCGCCAGAATCGCCGCCACCAGCAGCCCCGCAACTCCCACCGGCATCTCGCGCACAATGAATGTAGGGAAGATCCGGTCAGCGCTAGCGAACACCGCCGGGTGCTGTCCATAGAACACATAAAGCCCGGCTCCAATCAGCAGGAACAGCGCAAACTGCACAAAAATCACCACGCCAGAGCTTAGCAGCGCCAGCTGCGACTCACGCAGATTGCGCGCCGCCAGCATCCTCTGCACCATCAGCTGGTCGGTTCCGTGCGAGGCCATCGTAAGGAACGTTCCCCCCAGCACGCCCGCCCAGAACGTATACGTCGTCGTAAGGTTCAGCGCGAAGTTGAACATGTGAAACCTACCCGCAGCCGCAGCAACCGCATGGATCGTTCCCCAGCCTCCGCTCACATGCGTGCCCAGCGTCGTAAACGCAACCACGGTCCCGCCAATATAAATAATCATCTGCACCACATCGGTCCAGATAACTGCAGCCATCCCGCCCTCAAACGTATACAGCAGCGTCAGCGCAGAGATAATCCCAATCGACAGCACATCGCGCGTGCCGATCGCAATCCCCACCACAATCGACACCGCAAACACCCGCACACCCTCCGCCGCTGCCCGCGTCAATAAAAACAGCCCGGCAGTCACCTTATGTAGCCCGCCTCCAAACCGACGATCGATCAGCTGATACGCCGTTAGCATCTCGCCCGCAAAGTACTTCGGCAGAAACAGCAGCGCCACCACCACGCGCCCAATCATGTAGCCGATCACCACCTGCAGAAATCCGAAGTCCCCCGCAAACGCCACACCCGGAATCGAGATAATCGTCAGCGTAGAAGTCTCCGCCGACACAATCGACAGCGAGATTGCCCACCACGGAATGGTATTGTTCGCCAGAAAATAGCTGCGCAGCGAGCGATCAGCCGGAGCTCCTGTGCTCGATCGCTTCCGAAACCGCAGCCCAAACAGCGTAATCCCCACCAGGTACACAGCGATCAGCGCGAGATCGAACGCACGCAGCCGATGCGGTCCTGCCAGTTTCACCACAGCCAAAGCCCGAAGCGCGAAAGGGAACTGTTGCAAGCCGATCTCCTGTTAGTGTGTAGGCGATGCTGTCACCGCTGGTGTTGCCGCCGCCGTAACACCCGGCGTCGTAGGCGGAGTAGTTGTCGGCGTAGCATTCGGCACTGCCGGCGCAGCAGGTTGCAACGGCGACGGCGGAATCCCAACATCGCTCGCCGCGGGCAGCGTCCGCATCTCGCTCCACTGCCGCTGCGCACTGCGCACCTTGTCCACGCGCGCATACCACTGCGCAATCGTGTAATCGTAGTGCTCCAGCACGGGACGCAAACCCGCCGGCCGATACGTCTTGTCCCACTGCTCTGCAAACATATCGCGCAGCTGCGAGTATGTGTCGATCACATCCTGCAACCGCCCATTCACACCATCAATATCCGACAGCAGCGCCGGCACCGAAGGCCGTGGTCGAGGCTGATCCCCACTCGGCACAGTCTGCGCTGTCGCCTGCGCGCGCGCATACTCATCGGCCATCTCATCGGCCAGCTGAAACTTCAGCCCCAGAAAATCAATTCGCCGTGCGCCAAACTCCATCGCCGAGATCGCATCCTGCTCCCGCAAATCCGGCTCCTCCGCCTTCGCCTGCGCAATAAACGTCAACGCATGCTCCGCATACAATCGCACCGCAGAGTTGATCGGCCGCATCTTCTCCGCCATCATCTGCCCATCCTTTGACCACGGGTCCACCCAGAACAAACCATCTGTTCCCTCCGTATTCGCAATCACCTTACTGTCATGCAGCAGCGCCATCGCGGCGGTCATCTCATCCTGCGCCTGGTTCAGCAGACCCAGCGTATCCCCATGGAACACCTGCGCATAGCTCTGCTGAAACTCTGGTATCGACGACTCACCATGCTGCCACGCCGCCGCCGCGCCAAACAAAATCCCATACCAGTTCATATTCGCCAGCGACTCGCCATCGTCATTCCACAGCGTATTCAACTGCCCCGTAGCTCCATAGCGCTGCCCATCGCGCGTAAATTCCTGGATGTCCTCCAGCGCCAGTTGCTGATTCGGCCACACCTGCCGATAGTTGTTGATTGAAGGCGATACCCACACCGGAATTCCAGCGCCCGTATACGGCTTCAGCTCCTTCAAAAATCCGCGCGTCTTCGGAGAGTATCCCCACGCCACCGCAATCATCTGATGCTTGATTGCCGGTGGCAGCGCCTTCAGCAGCTCGGGATCGCTCTGCGCAATGTCTCCCCAGAACAGAATCTTCCGATGCAGCGGTTCCAGGCTCGTAACAATCCGCTGCAGGTAATCGATATAAACCGCCGCCAAGCTCTTCGAGTCCACATCCGCTCTAGTGCGCCCGATCCCAAGGTCGATCGTCTCATCACCGCCGATATGCAGAAACGGCCCTGGATACAATCCCGCCAGCTCTTTGAACATCGCATCAATCAGTGGAATCGATCCCGGCTGCCCCGGCGCCAGCACCGCTCCATGCGGCGTTTCGGCAACGTCGGCATACGTCTCCCAGATCAGCATCTTGCGCAGGTGCCCAATCGCCTCCTGCTCCGGAATCACCGTGATGTGATACTTCTCCGCATACGCCACCAGCGCGCGAGCGTCATCAGCAGACATGCTCCCCTCCGGCGGCGCCGCCAGCGGGTTCGAAGCATACTGCTGTGTGTTCTCAAAGTAAGGCGAGTACACATTTACCTTGTACGCCGCCAGCGTTCGTATCAGCTTCTTCTGGAACTCCAGCGTATCCACCGGTCCGCGTGAAAGATCATCATGCAGTCCGCGATACCGCATCGCCGGCCAGTCATGAATCTCCGCCGCATGCAGTTCCAACCCGCTCGGTAGGCGCTCAATCAACTGCTTCGCCGTCTGCGCTGCATAGAACAAACCCGCGCTCGTATCGCCCGTAAGCGTAAGAGTTCTGCCCGTATAACGGATCGTATAGCCCTCCGCGCGCATCGCCTCCGTAAAGCTGGCATCCGGATGCCCCGCCAGCCGACGCATCACAATCCGCAAACCGCTACCCACCGGAACGCCACGGTCCGCAAGCGTCTCGCGCAGATCACTCGCGGCAAACTCATCCGCCGCATCACAGCCCACACAAACCACCGTCACCGAACTCAGCGGCACCTCCTGCACATCGGCAATCTGCCGCGGCATCGGGATCAGGTGCACCGTTGATTGAGCGTTTGTCTCAGGAGATTGAAGTAGAGCAGCGCAGGCCACAAGCATGGCGATCGAAGCAAGTCGCATAGAGCTACGGTACACGCCACAAACGCCAAACACGAAATACCCCGCCAGTGACGGGCCTCTAGATAGGAGCCGCCCCGTCAATAATCGTCACCCCCGGAGGCGGCACAAACACAAAGTCGCTGGCGGCCGTCGGTACATTCTCGCGAATGTCTGTAAACGTAAAGCTCGTCTCCGCACCATCCACCTGCACAATCCGCATCGCGCGAATCTGCCCTGCCGCATCAACCGTAATTCCAATCGACTGCACCGTCTGCTGCATCCCCTTCGGCACACCCGAAAGTGTATAGCCGCCATTCACCTCCGTCAGCATCAACCCATCGAGCTCCTTCGCAATCTCCGTATGCCCCAGCAGAAACCGCAACGGCGAGCGCAGATCATCCAGCTCCTTCGCGGGAGTCCGCTCCGCCTGCGCATCGCCCGGCGTATAGCTGATCGCGAACTTCCCATCCAGCACAAAGATCTTGCCCGAAGGCGCATCGTAAGCCCACCGCATCTTGCCCGGCTTGCTCAGCGTCAGCGTGCCCGTCTCCGTTCGGTCAATCCCCATGCCCCGATAGCGCTCGGTAAAGTGCGCCGTAAGCGAGTGCAGATGGTTATAGTGAGCGTCCACCTTGTGCGCCAACGCCGTCGCAGCAGGTGTCGGCGCAAACGTACCTTGTGCCCCGGCCGCCGCAGCCATCGATAACGCAAGTACCAGCAAAAACTTTCTCATCATCCCAATCACACGCAGACCGCATCACTCAAGCCCACTCACCCCATTGTAGCGAGCACTCTCACCCCTTCGCCTGCCGCACCATCTCCACCAGCATCTTCCGAGTCTCCTGCGCGTTACTCACCTCACTCAGAAAGTTAATCCGCGACCCCTTCATCCCCTCTGCAGTCTTCAGCCGCAGCGTAAAGCCCAGCCGATCCACCGACGTCATCGCAGCCTCCGTCGCCTCCATCCCCGCATAAACCCGCCCCAGCAACACCATCGACTCCACATGGTCCGCATTCATATGTGCCAGAATCCCCGCCGCCGCCTCGGCCAACGGATCGGCCGCCGCGTGCTCAAACTCCCCAGCCTCCACCCACCCCATCACACCAAACCCGCCCACGTAATAAAGGTCCACAGGCTCCAGGCGAAAGAAGTGAAAGTCTGCAAAGTCCACCCAGTAGCGGCTATTCTCATGCCGCGCCAGATAAATCTCCCGCACCTCAGCCTTCTCGCTCTCCGGAACCACCGTCGCATTGCCAACCAGCGTAGCCCGCGCCGCGCCCAGCGGATCGCCATCCGCCGCCGGTTGCGTAACAAACAAGCTGCAGCGCGGATCGGCGTGCAGGTTCTGCGTATGCATCGCCATGTTGCTGATCAAAAAAATCGGTCTCCCCACAGTGTCCATCGCAAACGGCATCAGCGACCCGAAAGGGAAGCCCGCATGTTTTCGCGACACAGTAGAAAGCATCCCCACGCTAACCAGCGAGAGCAGCGTCCGGCTCCGCTCCGCATAACTAGGCTCCGGTAGCTGCGGCTGCGCAGGTCCAGTAGAAGCGTGCTGACGCGGTGCGGGTGCATGGGCTATAGACATAAAATTCCTCACGTACTTTCGGATTACCTATTAGGATGCAACGCGCCAGCTAAGCGACATTAAACCCGCTGACAACAATCTTCGGCATCTCGCCGCGAGTGTCCGCATGCTGCAGTTCTGTCTCCAGCACCCGACGCTCGCCCGGCATCAGCGTCACATAGTTATCACTATAGATGGCCGGCAGAATCCGGTCCCCGCTAACCGAGCGCACGGCCTTCATCCGAGTCATCAACGCCGGCCACGCAGAAGCATTCTGCAACACTGTCGTCAGCCGCCAAACATCACCCACACGTTTCGATGTCGTCGTGGCATTCACCCGCGCCTTCGCCAACTGCCGAATCGCGCGATAATCCCCCTCCACCACACCGCGCAAGTAATCGTTCTTCGACACTGCAACATCTCCCTGCATCAGCGTCAGCCGCAGAAAATGCACCGGCGAAAGCCCCGCCGGATACTGCATCTCCATCGCCGTCACCACGCTGTCTTCCTTGCTATCGATCGTCACCGTCTTCGAATCGACACGCGTCCCATCCATATTCAAAATTTCCACCCGCGCAATAAGCCCGCGACGATCGCCCCCGCTGTAATTCACCACCTCCATCGTCTCCTGGTCGCGATTCCACTGGATATGCAGCGGCTCCGACGCCAGCTTGCACCCAAAGTAAGCCGACGTCGGTTCAAAGAAGTAGTCATACGTCTGCCAAACAAACGAAGGCCAGCAAGGATGACTCATCCACAACAGCAACCCGGCCCGATACCGGCTCTGTGACTCAAACATCGCGCGGTACCCCTCAAAGTTCACAAACTGCGCAAGCGAGATCCACTCCTCCGCGCTGTCAGCTCCTCCGTAGCTCTCGTCGATGATGTTGCGAAACGTCTGCCCTCCTTGCGCGCCCAGCAGACAGAAATCGTGCAGCCCCCAATCCAATCCCTGCGGCCACACCGCGCGCTCCGGCATCATCAAGCGCACGCTCTCCAGAGGCGGAATATTCGGCATCCCAATCTCACTGTGCAGCTTCGTATCTGCAAGCTCGAAGTACTCCACCAGCGGCAGCGCATGGTAAGGCCCATGCCCGCTCACCACATCATCAGCCGAACTGGGAATGTACTGGATCCCCGGATGCAGTTCCTTCAGCGCCGCGCGCAGCCCCTTCTCCAGCCCCTTCGGCGGATACCCCTCATTCCGCCCGCAGTACAACCCAATCGAAGCATGATTGCGAATCCGCAGCAGAAAGTCCCGCGCATTCGCCATGAACATCGCATCATCATTCGGCACCGGCCCGTCCCACGGATTCGCGAGCCAGAAGTCCTGCCAAACCATCACCCCGTGCCGATCACAAGCTTCGTAGAACGTCTCATCGCCAATCTGCCCCACCCAGTTGCGAACCATCGTAAAGTTCATCTCGCGGTGATACCGTACCGCGGCGTCATACTCCCGAGCCCTGTACCGCAGCATCGACTCACCAAATCCCCAGTTCCCACCGCGACAAATAAACCGCCGCCCATTTACGAAGATCGCGAGGTTCCCGCCGTCCTCGTTGTACGTCATCTGTCGAATCCCAAACTTAAAGCTCTTCTTATCGACGATCGCACCACCTACCTC
>JBAVDD010000396.1:0-17501 GCA_049587035.1 Acidobacteriaceae bacterium
TCCACCGCCCCTGCTGCCGTCTTCTCCAGCCACGGCCCCACCCGCGAGTAAGCCAGCTGCGCCCTATTCCTAACCAGCACCACCGACACACTCTCCTCCAACATCTCCCCATCCGGCCCCACCGTAAACGTCATCATCACGGCCTGCCGGTCCGCCGCCTCATTCAAACTCGTCAACCCCGTCGACAACTCCAACGGCAGCATCGGAAAGTTCTTCACCGCCGTATAAATCGTCTGCGTCTGTGCCTGCGCATGCTGGTCAATCGGAGTCCCCAGCCGCACCGCCGCCGCCACATCCCCAATCGCCACCCGCAACTTAACCCCTCCCGCCACGCGCTCCGCAACCTCAATCTGGTCCAGGTCCTTCGACGTATCGTTATCGATCGAAGACCACCCCAAGCCCCTCAAATCCTCAACGCCCGCAGTCGGCGAAACCTGCGCCCAGTCCTTCTCAATCTCCGCCATCTGCTCGTCTACGCCCGGCCCAAACTCCGGACGAAACCCAGCCTCATGCATATCATCCAACGCTGCCTGCGCCAGATCGAACCCGCCGCCACCATGTCGCTGACTGCCCTCTCGATGCGCCCCACCCGACCCATCATGGCCACCCGACCCATCCTGCGTGTGTGAAGAAAATCTCGACGAACGACTCTGCCCCTGCGTGCCGCCATGATGGCGGTGATTATGTTCAGACATGCTCCGCAGACTACCACGCAGCCCCCACCCTTGGCCTCCACCCACAAATTTGTCATCTCGACCGGAGCGCAGCGAAGTGGAGCAACCTATAGCCCGTACCGCCCAGCCGCGCCAAGTCCCTCCCCCCGTCCGCGCAGGACCCGTTCGCTGATCGAACAAACAGACCGATCACCGTCGCATCCACCGCAGACCCATGCCATCCTATAAGTGATGCCTTCAAGTACGCGCGACACCACCTTCGACCTCTACCGCCGCTGGGGCTACCTCCAGGCCAATCTCGACCCCCTGGGACAGCTCCTCCCGCCGCAGCCCTTCCCCGTCTCTGAAACGCTGGACGAAGACTCCGTCGACACCAAAGACGCTCGCCGCATCTACGCCTCCTCCATCGGCGCCGAGTTCATGCACATCCCCTCGTCCGAAAAGCGAGCCTGGATCCAGCAGCGTCTCGAATCCGACATAGCATCTACGCCCACCATCACCCCCGCCCGCATCCTCGACGATCTCCTCCGCGCCGACCTCTTCGAGCAAGTAATCCAGCAGCGCTACCTGGGCACCAAGCGTTTCTCCCTCGAAGGCCTCACCGCTTTAATCCCGTTCTTAGACCAGCTCTTCACCACCGCCGCCGACCTCGGCGTCAACCGCTCCATCTTCGCCATGAGCCATCGCGGCCGCCTCAATGTCATGGTCAACACCGTCGGCCGTGCCTCCCGCGACATCTTCGCCAAGTTCGAAGACGTAGACCCCCGCAGCACCCTCGGCGGCGGCGACGTCAAATACCACATCGGAGCCACCGGCGACTTCACCACCGCCAACAACAAAACCGTCCATCTTCATCTGGCTTCCAATCCGTCTCACCTCGAAGCCGTAGACCCCGTCATCATGGGCCGCGTCCGCGCCTACCAGGAGCGCCTCGCCAAGAACCGCAGCACAGCCGAGTACCTCCAGGCCCGCCGCCAGGTTCTCCCCATGATCATCCACGGCGACGCCGCCTTCGCCGGCCAGGGCATCTGGGCCGAGAGTCTCAACCTCGCCACCTTGCACGGCTACAACATCGGCGGGACGATCCAGGTGATTGTGAACAACCTCCTCGGATTCACCGCCCTCCCCGGCGAATCCAACTCCTCGCGCTTCGCCACCGACCTCGCCAAGCGCCTCCCCATCCCCATCTTCCACGTCAACGCAGAAGACCCCCACGCCGTAGTCCGCATCGCGGCCATCGCCGCCGAGTACCGCCAGACCTTCCAATCCGACGTAGTCATCGACCTCATCGGCTACCGCCGCCACGGCCACTCCGAAGTCGACGACCCGACCGTAACCCAGCCCCTCCGCTACGCCAAAATCAAGAACCACCCACCCCTCTTCCAGCTCTACGCCAAACAAATCAACGTCGACCCCACAGAAGAGATCACCTACGCCCAGGGCCGCTTCCTCGAAGAACAAAAAGCCGCCACACGAGCCAACCGCAAGCCGCGCCTCTTCGATATCCGCGACTACTGGTCCCCATACTACGGTGGCCCACTCCACCCCGAAGACAACCCCTGCACTGGCCTCGACCTCACCGAGATCGCCAGCCTCACCAAAGCCCTCACCACCACCCCCGAAGGCTTCCACGTCCATCCCAAAGTAGCCAAGCTACTAGAGCAACGCTCCGAGATGGGCACCGGCCAAAAGCCCATCGACTACGGCATGGCCGAGCTCCTCGCCTACTCCTCCCTGCTCAAATCCGGAACCCCAGTCCGCCTCACCGGCCAGGACTCCCAGCGCGGCACCTTCAACCAGCGCCACTCCGTCCTCATCGACACCGAAACCGAAAAGCGCTTTTCCCCCCTGGCAAATCTGTCAGCGAACCAAGGCCGCTGGAGCGTCTACAACTCCATGCTCTCCGAGGCCGCCTGCCTCGGCTTCGAGTACGGCTTCTCCCGCGACTACCCCGAAGCCCTCGTCCTCTGGGAGGCCCAGTTCGGCGACTTCGCCAACGGTGCCCAGATCATCATCGACCAGTTCCTCTCCGCCGGCGAAGCCAAGTGGGGCCTCCTCTCCGGCATCGTGATGCTCCTCCCCCACGGCTACGAAGGCCAGGGCCCCGAGCACTCCAGCGCCCGCATCGAGCGCTACCTCCAACTGGCCGCGCAAGACAACATACAAATCGCGCAACCCTCCACCGCCGCGCAGTACTTCCATCTCATCCGCCGCCAGGCCCTGCGCAAATGGCGCAAGCCTCTCATCGTCTTCACTCCAAAATCCATGCTTCGCCACCCCGACGCCATGTCCCCAGCATCGGACCTCACCATCGACCACTTCCAGAACGTCCTCCCCGACACTACCGTCTCGAACCCCCGCCGCCTGCTAGTCTGCACCGGCAAGATCGGCCACAACCTCCGCGTCGAGCGAGCCAAGCGCAAACTCACCGACGTAGCCATCATCTTCCTCGAACAGCTCTACCCCTTCCCCGAAGAAGAACTCCAGGCCGCCCTCGACCAGCACCCCTCCGCCACCGAGATCGTCTGGGTCCAGGAAGAACCCGCCAACATGGGAGCCCTCTCCTACGTCCGCCCGCTCCTCGAGCGCCTCGCAGGCTCTCGTGCCGTCCTAAGCGTCAAACGCACCGCCGCCGCCAGCCCCGCCACCGGCAGCGCCAAAGCCCACGCCCTCGAAGAAAAAACCCTCATCGACCTCGCACTGGGATTCGAAGCCTGACCTCTAATCCGCCGAAGCCGCCAAATCCCCCACCCTCTCCTCATCTCCCCACACCAACAACCGCTCACCCTCCGCCAGTACGCACACCCGATCCATCAACCGGGCACCTCCTGCAGCCTTCAACAACCTCTCCAACGGCTCATCCATCGGCTCCCGCCCCAGCTTGAACGTGTTGTAGTGCATCGGCACCATCGTCTCCGCGCCCAGATCCACAAACCCCTGCAGCGCCTCCTCCGGGCTCGTATGCACGCTCCGATAGCTATTCGGCGAATACGCCCCAATCGGCAGCAGCGCCACCTTCGGCCTCAACCGACGCCCAATCTCCCGAAACCCGCCAAAGTAAGCCGTATCACCCGAGTGATACACCGTCTCCGCCCCCTCAGCCTCCAGCACATACCCACCAAACCCGCGGTGCGTATCCTTAAACATCCGCGCCCCCCAGTGCTTGGCCGGCGTAGCCGTCACCTTCAACTTTCCTACCTCAGCTGACTCCCACCACCGCAGCCCCAGCACACTCGAAAACCCCAGATCCGCCACCAGGTCCCCGACTCCATTCGGCACCACCGCCACCGGAGCCGGCCGTCCCCGCCGCCGCATCTCCCTCACCACCGCCCTCAGCGACGGCCGATTCAAATGGTCCATATGCGCATGCGTCAGCAGCACCGCATCAATATCCGGCAAGTCCCGCACCCGCACGCCCGGTCTCCGCTGCCGCCGCAACAGAATCAGCCGCGTAGCAAACACCGGATCCACCAGCACCGCCATCCCACTCATCTGCACCAGAAACGACGAGTGCCCAATGAACGTAACCGCCTGCTCCTCCGCCCCCACCGGAGCCACCTTCCGCGGCTCACCCTTCAGCGGCTCAGCATGACTCTCCCGCACCAGCCTCCATAGCTGTAGCAGCTTCTGCTCACGAAACGCCATACCCGCTCTCCTAAACCTCTGGAGAGATAGATGGCAAAATCACCCCCGACGATCCCAAAAACCGAATCCTACTCCGCGGCCCGCTCCATCCCCGCCACATAGTTCTTCGCACGCGCAATCTCCGGCCGCTCCGACCCAGCCCCATCATCGGTCGACTTCAGCAGCTCCGAATAATACCGTCCAGCCTCAGCCTTCTCCCCCGCAGCCTCCGCCGCCCGCGCTGCTCCATACAGCCCATCCAGCCGGTTCGGACTCAGCCGCAGCGACACCGCGTACTCCGCCAGCGCCTCCTTCGGGCTACCCATATCCAGCAGCATATTCGCCAGCATCTCCCGCGCCGGAATATCCACCTCAGCCTGTCCCACCTTATCTTGCAAATCCGCCGCCACTCTCATCGACCGCAGCGCCTCCACGTGATCTCCCTCCGCATACGCTGTCCACGCCACCATCTCATCGCGATCGATCGTCACCCCCGGGCCTTCCAGCTCATACGCCCGTTTCCCCTTGCGCATCGACTCCTCCAGCGCGTCATACTTCGCCAGGTCCGCCTTAGCCTTCGCTCCATCCTTCAACTGCCCATCCGCCAGCACCCGCACCCAATACGTGAGCATCGCGTCGTCCTCGGGCCATCCCTTCACCGGCTCCATCGCCGCCGCCGTCGTCCAATCATGCATCCCCAGCGCATAGAACCCCGCCAGCTTCGCCCTGTAATACGGAATCATCCCCGACATAGGCCCCATGCCGCCGCCCTGCATTGAGCCAATCTTGTCCAACGCCACCCCACTAGCCGCCAGAGCCTCCTTCGCCCGCGCATCCTGCCCACTCTGCAGCTCCGCATAAATCAAAAAGTCATACGAGTGCGGCTCGTCCATAATTCCGCTCTCCCCGCGCGCATCCGCCTCCTGCGAAGCCTTGATCGATCCTTCCTGCGCCGCGATATCCTGCGGCCACATCCCCAACCGCGCATAGATGTGCCCCGGCATATGGAACGCATGCGGTCCCGACTGTGCAATCTCCCCATAGTGGTTCGCCGCAGCCAAACCCTCCTTCGCCATCGGAGGGTTATCGCAGGAATGGATAATGTAGTGCACCACTCCGGGATTATCCGGGTCCTTCGCAAACAGCGGACCCAGCACCGCCATCGCCTTCCGATTCTGCGTCTGCGTCAAATCCTTCGGAGACTTCTCCGCCAGCAGCGACAGCGCATAGAACGCCCCCGCATTCACATCGTCCGGATACTTCGCATAAAGCCGACCCATCGCCGCCGAGTAAGCCTCCACCCGCACCGGATACTGCTCAGCCCCCGGCTTATAAAAATCCCCCAGCGCCTGGATATAAGCCCGCTCCCGAGCTGTCTTAGCCCCCAGCGCCTCAGCCTCCTTCATCTGCTCCCAGCCCACCTTCATCGACTCCGGATCAGGCCGATCCCAGATCTCATGGAACGCACTCATCGCCACGCCCCAGTGCGCCATCGCGCACTTCGGATCAGCCTTCACAATCCGCTCAAACTGAGCCTGAGCCTCCTCGTACCAGAAGTCATGCTGCAACGCCACGCCGCGATTAAAGTAAGGCTGCACCTCCGCCCCACAAGACACCGGGAAGTCGACCGTGCCCAACCTCTCCTGCATCTGCGCCGGCGTAGCCATCGACACACCAGACACAGACTGCGCCACCAAAGGCGCCGCAACCATAAGCGAAAGAACCACCGGAAGGAGGGAGAAGGTCGTACAAGAGGTTTTCATAGTAGCGGAATTATAAGCGCCCACGAGCATCTGATGTTGCGCGTTCTCCACCCTCAATACAAAAACGGAATCAACCTCCGCGTCCGCCCCGCATACGCCTCAAACTCCACGCCATAATGCTCCCGCAGGTGCGCATCCAGCATAGGAATACTCGCAAACACAAACCCACCCAACATCACCGCCGGCACAACCACCGTCCACCACCGCCCAGCAATCAAACAAAGCCCAGAAAACGAAATCAAATCCCCCAGATAATTCGGATGCCGCGAGTACCGATAAAGCCCTCCCGTATAAAGCCGCCCATGATTCTCCGCGCACCGCTTCCACCGCTCCCGCGCAAACTCCGCATAAGAGTTCATCCAGGACCCAAAAACAAACAGCACTACCCCCGCCCAAGCCACCACCCCGAAAGCAGCTTCATTCCGTCCGCCACCAATCGACATCAGCAGAAAAATAAACAGCACCCAAGGCGCAATCGCACCCACCTCACTCCAACCCACCGCCCGCTTCAAAAACACAAACTGCGTAAACAGCAGCCGCACAAAATAAATCATCAACGCCACAGCCAAACAAACCCGCCGCACCTCATCCCCAGCGCGCCACGACCTTCCCATCAACCCGCCAACAATCGCAATCCCTCCACCCAGCAACAACCACCACGCCACAGCAACCCAAATCCCAATCGCAATCGCCAGAACCGTGCGCTGGGCGACAGACCGGCCACGCACCGCATACATATCTCGTCGACGAGCACTTTCCACCCTCCCAGTCTCCGCCTCTAGCGTGAGAAAACCAAGCGGGACCCGCGCCTAAACGTAATTCCCTCAAACGTCCCAGAATGAGCATGTCACCCGAGGGATCACTCCACCGGCGCCGCCACGCGAAGCCCCTCGCCGTCCGCGAACGACGCCCAAACCTGGAACGTAATCTTCGGCGGCTCGCTCCCCCGATGCAGCGCATACACCTGCTCCCGGATCGCCTGGTCAGCCAGCGTCATCCTCTCTCGCGACCGCAAAAAGTCCAGCCAGCTCTCCATAATGAACGTCTCGTTCAGATGTTCCGGATCAGCCGCATCCCGATAGATGCCCCAACGCACCGCACCACCGCGCAGCCTTACGCCCTCCAACTCCCGCACCACATGCGTAAACCGCGCATAGTCCTTCGCAGCCACTGTGTAATCAACCGAGATCCGCACCGGCCCCTCATCCGGATCAGTCGCAGCCGCAAATCCCGGCAGCGGACGCTTCCACCGGTAAGGCGTAAGATCCGGCAACATGCCTTTTAGAATATGGATCCGCCGCGTCAACGGTATGCTGGCCGCCAGCCCCACCGCGGCGCAGATCAGCGATACCTTCGTCGAGCTCCGCTGCGCAATCGCGCCCCACGCCACACTGCCCAGCGCCAACCCGCCCTGGAAAGCCATCAGGTAAACACCCAGCGCACGCGCATACACCCAGGCCGGAACGCTAAGCTGCACACTCACATTCAGCGTCGACATCGTTGTTGTCCACGCAAACCCCGCACCCAGCAGCGTCACAATCGCCACCCAGGGTATCGGCACCATAGCCAGCACCAGCATCGTGGCAACGTAGTAAGCTCCCGTCATCAGCAGCAGCGTATCCGCATCCACCCGCTGCCGAATCCACGCCAGCGAGGTCGCCCCCGCCACCGCGCCCAACCCCAGACACCCATTCAGAATGCCGTACCCCATGGCCCCCTGATGCAAATCCCGCTTCGCCACCAGCGCCAGCAAACTCCAAACCGCACTGACAAAAAATGTGAACACAAACGCGCGAATCAACGGCCCCTGAAGATCAGGAGCATAGCGCAAATAGCGCAGTCCCGAACGCACCGAACCAGCAATCCGCTCCGCCGGCAACGCACTCTGAAAGATCGGCGTCCGCTTCCACCGCCACAAGATCCAAATCACGCCCGCAAACGAAGCCGAGTTCAGCGCAAACACCCAGCCCGCGCCGCGATGCGGCACCAGGAACGCTGCAATCATCAACCCACCCAGCGCCGGACCCACCGCACGCGCAATGTTGTTGCTCGCCGCATTCAACGTGACAGCATTGGCAATCTCTTCATGCGGCACCAGCTCCGGCACAATCGCCTGCCAAGCGGGATTGTTCATAGCCGACCCGATGTTCAGCAGGAACGTAAACAGCAGCAGCATCACCGGCGTAATCACGCCCACAAACGTCAGCACCGCCAACACCGCAACGCTGGCCAGCATCCAGCACTGCCAGAAGATCAGCAGCCTGCGTCGCTCGTAAATGTCCGCAGTAGCTCCAGCAAGCAGCCCCAGAAACAGCACCGGCAAACTAGCGGCGGTCTGCATCAGCGCAATCAGCAGCGGAGACGTCGTCAGCACCGTCATCAGCCACGTGCCCGCAGTGTCTTGCATCCACGTGCCCAGGCTCGACACAGTAGACGCAATCCACCGGTCGCGGAACAGCGGAAGCTTCAGCGGCTCGAACGCATTCGGCCCACCAGGAACCGGATGCGGCGCTGTCGCTAGATCAGTTGAATCAACGTGCCCTGTTTCGCCCACACCTCTATGATGACATCTCTCTCGACTCTCCCTGCGCGATTGTTATAGTGCAGCATGGGCCAACGCTGCCTCGCACTCTTCCTCTGCCTAGCCAGCGCCGCCGCAACCGCGCAGCAAGTTACCACGCCCGCAACCGACAAACCCTCGCCGTCCGCGCAGGACCTATCCGCGCAGGACATCTCGCAGCTACTCCACGACGTCGAGCAGCACCAGAAGGACGCCGAAGCCGCACGCCGCGACTACACCTGGCACGTTCACCTCGAGCTCCAGCAATACAGCCGCAACGGCAACCTCAAGAAGACCACCACCACCGACGCCGAGAGCGTCTCCATCGACGGCGTCCGCATCAACCGCACCGTAGCCCACGACGGCAAACCGCTCACCCCCGAAGAAGCCCAAAAGGAGAGCCGCCGCATCGACAAGGAAGTAGCCCGCGCCAAATCCCGTCGCGAGCGCCTCGCTTCACGCGGCCAACCCTCCGACTCCCGCGGCGACCCCATCATCCCCGTCTCCCGCATCCTCGAACTAGGCGCCTTCACCAACCCTCGCCGCGTCCTCCTCAACAACCGCCGCACCATCGTCCTCGACTACGTCGGCGATCCCCACGCCAAAACCCACAACGAGTCCGAAGGCATCATCCGCGATCTGGTCGGCACCGTCTGGATCGACCAGCAGGACCGCGTCCTGGTTCGCGGCCAGGGCCACTTCCTCCACGACTTCAAGATAGGCGGCGGCCTCATCCTGAACATCCACCAGGGCCTAACCTTCGACTTCCGCACCGCCCGCATCACCGGCAACGTATGGCTCCCCTCCACCATCGACGGCCAGGGCAGCGCCCGCATCCTCCTTTTCGACAGCGTCAACGGGCACTTCCACCTAGTCGCATCCAACTACCGAAGGTTCCACACCAGCTCCACCATCATCGACTCCGACCGCCTAATCGGCCCCAACGGCCAGCCCATCCCCAACCCACCACCCCCACCGGTTCGCACTCCCCAGCCTTAAATCGCACGAGGGAAGAGCATAGCTCTTCCCTCGTGCTCAGTGAACAAAACTCACCCACCGGTCTGCCCCCTAGCCTAAGCTTAGAGAGGCTGAACGTCGGACGCCTGCCACCCCTTCGGTCCCTTTACAACGTTGAACTGAACGGCCTGGCCCTCTTGCAGACTCTTGAAACCATTGGAGTTGATCGCAGAATAATGCACGAAAACGTCTTCACCATTCTGGCGGCTGATGAATCCAAATCCCTTGGCGTCGTTGAACCACTTCACTGTTCCCTGTTCCATGTCTGGTAAATCCTTGTGATTGACTTTGACGATGAATCCAAATGGGGCTTCGGCTACTTCTCTTGCTGAAAACCAATCTGTTTCAAACGATGGAGAAATGTTAGCACGAAGGTCGAGTTTTCCACCGAAAAAATTACCATCTCCACTATTTGCACTGTATTTTGTGCATTTTGCCGCCTAACCTACCCCTTTTGTTCACCAATGTGCGTCCGCACAATCTCTTCAGCCGCCGCCAGAACCTGCTCCAGGCTCATTGTCGTCGAGTCCAGAATCACCGCATCCTCGGCCGCCCGCAGCGGAGACTCCGCCCGATTTCGGTCCCGCGCATCCCGCTCCTTAAGTTCCCGAATAATCGCCTCCTCGGTCACCTCCACCTGCGCCGGCCCACCCTGCCGGTAACGCCGATTCCCCCTTACCTCCGGTGCCGCATCCAGAAAAATCTTCACCTCCGCGTCAGGAAACACTACCGTCCCAATATCGCGCCCCTCCATCACCACCCCGCCCTTTGCCCCCAGCGCCCGCTGCTGCTCCACCATCCACTGCCGCAGCTTCGGATGCACCGACACCCGCGAAGCCGCCGCCGTCACATCTCCATCCCGCACCCGCCGCGAGACATCCATCCCGTCCAGCAGCACTAGATTGCCCTCCAGCTGTGGCTCCAGCGTAATTCGGGTCTCCTCCGCTAGCTCCAGCAGCGGAGCCTCCTCGTCAAAGGACAGGTCGTGACCAATCGCCTTCAATGCCAGCGCCCGATACATTGCCCCAGTCTCCAAGTTCAGAAACCCAAACCGCCGCGCCAGATGCGCCGCAAGCGTGCTCTTACCCGCACCCGCCGGCCCATCGATCGCAATCACCGGCCGCGCCCGCCGCACTCCCTTGGCGTCAGCTCCAGACGCACCTGATTCACTCGCCCCACCCGTCCGTGGCGTCGTGCTCATGCTTTACTCCTCCGCCCCCGGCTTCTTCCCCTTCGTTCCGCCAACCGACCCACCGCGCTTGGCTCCAAATCCGCCCGGCTTGCCCCCAAACTTCGGCTTACCCCCAAACTTGCCAGCAGACTTAGCCCCAAAGCTCTTCCGCGCGCCAGCTCCCGCGCGCCCATAGCTCCCCCCCGAACGAGGTTTATACCGCCGCTTCCCTCCCTCGCTCTCATCAGGAGTCCAGGGCTTCTTCGTAAACACGCGCTTATCAGCATCCGCCGCCCGCGGCTTATGAGGACGCTTCGGCAACGTCCGCTCAACACCGCCCTCGCCAGCTCCGCTTTCAACCGCCCGCGGCGTATAAGGACTCTTCACAAACGGTCTCGCCCTACCCTCACCATCGCGAGGCGTATAAGGACTCTTCGCCCCAAACCCGCCCGGCTTCGCAGCCCGCCCCTTACTCTCCCGACCTTTGCCCTCAAAGCTGCGAGGCTTGAACGCACCCCGCTCTCCACCCTCCGACGTCCTCGGCGCGTAAGGCTTCTTTGCAAACGGTCCCTTCGCAAACGGTTTCGCTCCACCCTCAGCAGTGCGCGGCGTATACGGCCGCTTCGCAAACGGCTTCGCTCCACCCTCAGCATCGCGCTTCACAAACGGCCGCTTTGCTCCAAACCCGCCGGCCTTCGCAACCCGACCCTTGCTCTCATAGCTCCGAGGCTTGAATGTCGCACGCTCGCCATCGTCTTCCGTGCGAGGCGTATACGGCCGCTTCTCAAAAGACCGCGTCGCCCGTTCCTTAGGCGGACTCCGCCGCTCCACCGGCAACCCTGCCTGCTCGCGCGCTCCCAACGGCGCACGATCCTCAGGCGCCGGCCGCCGAAACTTGGTAAACCCGTCAGCCTTCGCAGGCGCTGCCGCCCGCGGCTTCCGATCCTCTTGCCACGGCTTCGTAAAGCTCTTCTTCTCCGTGCCCGCTCCCGCTCCATCCTTCTTGAACGGCCGCCGGTCCTTATCGCTCTTCCCATCCAGCCGCGCCCCAAACCGTGCAGAAGGCTTCACCGGTCCCGCACCCGCGCGGCCAGCACCAAAGCTCTTTCCTGCGGGCTTGGCAAAGCTCCTCCCCGCAGGCTTCTCAAAATTCCGACCAGCGGGCTTGTCAAAGCCCCGCCCCGTGGGTTTGTCAAAGCTCCGAGCAACCGGCTTGCCGCGAAACTCCGACGCCGCATTCCCCTCACTCTTGAAGCTCTGAATCCGGCCCGTCCCAATCTTCTTCGGTCGCTCCACAACAGCAACCGGCTCCTCTCCTTCGACAGCCGAACCCTCCACAGAAACTGCCGCCACCGGCAGCGCTCCAGGAATATGCAACAGCGTCTTACCCTCAAGCACCACCGTCTCCAGCTGCCGAGCACCCACCAGCGCATGCAGCACCTCACGCACGCGCGACCGCGCCGTCAGCGGCGAAAGGAACGTAGCAACGTCCTCCTCGGTAGCCGCAAACACCTGCGCCAGATAAAGCGAAACCAGCGCCGACAGCGCCGTAGGTTGCCCCGCATTCGCTCCCGCCTTGATCGCCTTCGTAAATCGCCGCGTCGTCAGCTCCCACAGCGTCGATCCATCCCCCTGCGCCAGCAGCGGAACCACCCTCAACTGAGACCAAAGCTCGCTCAACGAGCGCACGATCGCCGTCTCCGTAACCTCGCGTCCCAACTCCTGCGCCAGCTCCGGAGCCGTCATCGCTCCGCGCTCCGTCAGCACCTCATACACCCGCAACCCAAGCGGCGAAACCTTCACCGCGCCAGAAGTCGACGGCGCCTGCTTCCAGGCCTTATCGCCGCGCATCGTAAAGATGTAGCTAAACACTTGCGCGCTCACCACAAAGTCCGGCGTATCTCCAGGAACCCCGAGCAGATTCAGCGGTAGCGCCAATCCTTCACCCACCAGCCGCGCCACCAACCCACGCGCAACCTCGGTCTCCGCAAACGACGGCGCGGCATTCGCCGCACCCAGCGTAGCCTCCACCAGCGATGGAGCCGGTGCTGGCAACTGCTGCGCGCGCGGCGCAAACAGCACCAGCCCATATTCGTTAACCCACTCCCGCGCCGCCTCCAGCGTCAGCAATGGTTCACCCGTCTGCTTCCATGCGGTCGCGCGTGCAGCACCAAGCTGCGTCTCGTTGAACTCTTGTGTCGAACTCAAAGTTGCCTCTATCGTTTTCTGCCACACGCTATCTGCGCGCAGCCTCCGACCAACCACGCAGAGAATAGACCTCTGTTCGCAGTGCTGTCATCGGAGAAAATCCTGTGAAGTATCACTAAATAAATCCTGCAAGAATAGCTCTTGCTCGCGCCTAAATCCGCTGAAACGCGCGTTGGATGTCTCTTAGAGAATACAGCAATGCGATCGGTCTGCCGTGCGGACAGCTCATCGGATGCTCTGTTTTCCCCAACTCCCGCAATAACCAGTCCATCTTCGCCGGCTCCAGCGGCATATTCACCTTGATCGCCGCATGGCACGCAATCGACGCCGCAATCCGCGTCCGCCGCAACTCCTCATTCTCCACCTGCGCCGTCTTCTCGCCCGCTCCCAGCAACTCCTCCAGCACCCGCTCCAGCTCCTTGCCCTCCAACCCCACCGGAGTAGCCTTCACCGCCAGCGTTCGAGGCCCAAACGGCTCAGCCTCAAACCCATTCCGTTCCAACTCCTCCGCAATCTCCGCAAACGTCACCATCTGCTCCGGCAACAGCTCGACCAGCACCGGCATCAACAGCCGCTGCCGCTGCACGGTCTCCACCTTCCGCTCGCGCAGAATCTTCTCAAACAGCACCCGCTCATGCGCCACATGCTGGTCAACAATCCAAAGCCCCTCTTCATTCACCGCCAAAATAAACGACTCCCGCAACTGCCCCAGCGGCTTCAACGAAGCCAGCGCATTCAGCGTTGGCTCACCATCCCCATCCGCCAACCCTGCGCCCGAAGCCTCTTCATACCCCACCGCCATCCCCACCCCACCAAACTCCAACCTCCCTGTAGACTCCGGAACCAACCGCTCCCGCAACTCAAACGCCGCCACATCCCCGGGCTCAATCGCCCCCTCACTCTGCGCGACCATCTCCTCGCGCGGCTCATACACCCCCTGGTCCACGCCCGGCAGCGGGCTAACATCCACCATCAACGACTCACTAGCCGTAGGCGCCCCATGCAACGCCTGAAAAAAACTCGCCGCCGGCCGCGCCTGCATCAGCGCCGTCCGCACCGAGTCCCGCACAAAATCATGCACAAAACTTCCCTGCCGAAACCGCACCTCCGTCTTCGCCGGATGCACATTCACATCCACCTCCTGCGGCGGCATCTCCAGAAACAGCAACACCACCGGAAACGAAGTAGGCGGAATAATATTCCGATAAGCCTCGTTGAACGCATGCAGAATCAGCTTGTCGCGAATCAGCCGTCCATTCACAAACACATAAATCGAGTTCCGATTCAGCTTCTGCAACTCCGGCTTGCTAACAAAACCACTCAGCCGCAGAAACCCGGGCTCCGGCGCAGCATAATCCTCACCACGCTTCCAAGGTGGAGGCTCCGGCAATCCCGCACGCGCAAAATCCATCTCAGCCGCCACCGGAATCAACCGCTCAAACGTCTCCCGCCCAAAGATCTGGTACAGCCTCTCACTAGCATTCGACACCGCCGGCGCAACCAACAGCGCCTGCGTAGCACTGTGCAGCTCAAAATGCTTCTGCGGATGCGCCAACGCATAATGTGTCACCAGCGCCGCCACATGCCCCAGCTCCGTCTGCTCCGCGCGCAGAAACTTCCGCCGCGCCGGAGTATTAAAAAACAGATCCCTCACCGCAATCGTCGTCCCCGCCGGCAGCCCCGCATCCTCCACGCGCAGCAGATTGCCCCCTGCAATCTCCATCACCGTGCCCACCTCATCCTCAGCAGCACGAGTCTCCAGACTCACCCGCGCCACACTCGCAATCGAAGGCAGCGCCTCTCCACGAAACCCCAGCGTAGCAATGCTCAACAAATCATCCGACGACCGCAACTTCGAAGTAGCATGCCGCTCAAACGCCAGCAGCGCATCATCGCGCCCCATCCCCTGCCCGTTATCGACAATCCGAATCAGCTTCCGCCCACCGGCCTCCACCTCCACCCGTATCCGCGTAGCCCCCGCATCCAGCGAATTCTCCAGCAACTCCTTCACCACGGACGCAGGCCGCTCCACCACCTCCCCAGCGGCAATCTGGTTCGCAACCTGGTCTGAAAGAACTCGTATCCTGCCCATGGCTCAATTCTAGTCAGCGGAGCTGCGCCAGCCTCGCCCAAGTCGGCGTTGCCCCTGAGCAAATCAAGGTCGAAACCCTACCGATCCCCTGCCCGATGCAGCCGCATGAAGTTCGTCGCGCCAGTCTTGGTAGCCGTTCCCGCCACGATCCCCACAATCTGCTCACGCTTCAGATACCCGCGCTCCTCCAGCATCTCCTCGGCCATCGACACCAGCGTGTCCGTGCCCACGAACCGGTCGCAATGAATCGCCACCGTACCCCACAACAGCATCACGCGGTGCACCACCTCTTCAAACGGACTCAGTGCAAAAATCGGCGCATCCGGCCTGTACTTCGACAGCAACCGAGCCGTATTTCCACTCTCCGTAAAGATCGCAATCGCCGCCAAATCCAAATCCTGCGCCGAGTGCGCCATGCACTCGCAGATCGTCTCCGGCACCGTCAGCGACGGCCGCTTGCCCGCATGCACCGCCCGCGGCTCCAGCCTCTGCCCCAACGCATGCATCTGCTTCTCGGTTTCCACAATGATCTTGCTCATCATCGCAACCGACTCCACCGGATACTTGCCCGCCGCGCTCTCCGCCGAAAGCATCACCGCATCGCTTCCGTCATAGATCGCATTCGCCACATCGCTTGCCTCCGCCCGCGTCGGCCTCGGGTTCTCAATCATCGACTCCAGCATCTGCGTCGCCGTAATCACCGGCTTCCGGTACTCCGCCGCCCGCCGAATAATATGCTTCTGAATCGCCGGCACCTTCTCCGGCGGAACCTCCACACCCAGATCGCCGCGCGCCACCATGATGCCGTCCGCGGCCTCCAGAATGCTGTCCAGGTGATCCACCGCCTGCGGTTTCTCCAGCTTCGCAATCACCCACGCATCTGAACCCAGCTCCTTAATCCGCCGCTTCACATACAGCACATCCTCAGCCGTCTGCACAAACGACACCGCAACCGTGTCCGCGCCGGCCTTCAAACAAAACTCCAGATCAATCTCATCCTTCTCAGTCAACGACGGCACCTTGATCGCCACGCCCGGCAGATTGATGCCCTTGTTCTCGCCCAGCATCCCACCGTTCACAATCATCGTCACTACATCCGCGCCTGCAATCTCCACCACGCGCAGCTCAATCAGTCCATCCGACAGCAAAATCTGGTCGCCAGCCTTCAGGTTTTCAGCCAGCGTCGGAAACACTGTGCTCACACGCTCCGACGTTCCCTCCATCGTCACCGGAGTAATCACCAGCTTCTTCCCCGCCACCAGCAGCACCGGCTTATGGTCCACCAGCTTTCCCGTCCGGATCTTCGGCCCCTGCAAGTCCGCAAGGATGCAAATCGGCTTGCCCTCTTCCTTGGCCACCTTGCGCACCATCGCAATCAACTCTGTCTTCTGCTCATGCGACCCATGCGAAAAATTCAGCCGCGCCACATCCAGACCCGCACGCAGCAACTCGCGAAACGTTATCTCGGTGCTCGATGCCGGCCCAAGGGTTGCAACAATCTTTGCTCGGCGTCCACCGATCGCCGTCTCACTCGCTCGTACTTCCATCCCTGCATCATCCTTCCAGCCCAACTCCAAGGTCAGACCACAAAACGTTTTCCCACCGTCAGTCAGCAATTCTACCTGTACGGCGTCGACGCAGTCCCGGCAGCTTCCACAGCACCTCGGAAAGCCTCGGATCGCGCCGCGCCGGCCCCTGCGTCGCCCGTTGCGCATTGAACTCCGCGCCAACCAGCACGCTCAACGCAATGATGTACAGCCAGAACATCAGCGCAATCGCCGCACCCAGCGATCCATACACCCGCGAGTAATCCGCAAACCGCGTCACATAATAACCAAACAGCAGCGTCGTCACCAGCCAAGCCGCTGTCGCCAGAGCCGCTCCCGGCAGGCTCGCGCGCCAGCTCCAATCCTTTCGCAGCATCCCCCACGGCTCCCGCACCAGCGGCTCCAGATGCTCGCGCATATGCTTGGTCAAATCCGTCCCCAGGTGATAGATCACCGCAATAATCCCCACGCTGCCCACAAACGCCATCGTCCAGCGCAGCACAAACGACACCACCAGCACCGGCATCCGCAGCGCCAGCGTCACCTCACCCGCCAGCCACTGCGAGAAAAAATGGCCGAACATCACCAGCAGACTAGCCGCCGCCAGCGGCACCAGCGACACCGGCACCAGCGCCACCGACCGCACTCTCCGCGGCCAGAAACTCCGTCGCGTCAACGGCAGATCATACGCTCGCCGAAACCCCTCCATCAGCGTCGACATCACACTCGACGCCCCCGTAACACTCACCACCACCGATCCCAGCAGAGCCCGCGTCATATGCTGGTTGCCGTGCCCCGACGAAAAATACTTCTCTAGCAGCGGACTCACATTCGGCGGCAGCACC
>JBAVDD010000397.1:0-9025 GCA_049587035.1 Acidobacteriaceae bacterium
CCAACGCCGCCGCATGCAGAAAATTCCGCTCCAATGTCAGGCCTTCCGCCTCACCGCCGACCGCCTTACCCATGATCTTCCCCGCCGGACGGATCACATGCGGCGCTCCATACAGAAAATCCCCCACCACCGGATGCCCCAGCGCCTGCATATGCACTCGAATCTGATGCGTCCGCCCCGTCTCAATCCGCACCTCCAGCAGCGTGAACCTCCCATAAGGTCCACTCAACCGCTCCAGCACCTTCCAGTGCGACACCGCACTCCGCCCGCCAGCCCGTTTGGTCGTCATCCGAATCCGCCGCAACAAATCGCGGCTGATCGGCAGCTGGATCGTCCCCTCCTCGCCCCTCACCTCGCCATGCACCAGCGCAACATACGTCTTGCGCAGGCTGCGTTCCGAGAACATCTCCCCCAGCTGCCGATGCGTCACATCATTCTTAGCCACCACAATCAGCCCACTAGTCTGCTTATCCAGCCGATGCACAATCCCCGGCCGCAGCGCACCCCCCACTTGGCTCAAAGCCTCACCCGCTCCAAAGTGATGCAGCAGCGCATTCACCAGCGTCCCGCGATTATGCTCCTCCCCACCCGACCCCGCATGCACCATCATCCCCGCCGGCTTGTCCACCACCGCCAGGTCCTCATCCTCATACACCACCGTCAGCGGAATATCCTCCGGCGTAGCATGCAGCGGAGCCGGCTGCGGATCGCCCTCAATCTCAATCCACTCCCCACCCTTCAGCTTCTGCTTGGCGCGCCCCGGCTTCTCATCCACCGTCACCTGTCCGCCGTCAATCATCAGCACCACGCGCGCTCGACTGATCTCCGGAATCGCCTTGGCCAAATAAGCATCCAGCCTCATCCCCGCAGCCGCAGCCTCGGCTGCAAAGCTGCGCACACCATCCTCGGCCTCCAGATCATCCAGCACCTGGATCTCCGGCGCAGGCTCCGCATACACCTTCGGAACCGGATACCGCCGCACCGACATGTCTTTCTCTTCCTGCGGATGCTTGCCCCCACTCGGCCCGCTCGTCACCAGCCCCGGGATCCCCGCAAACGGAGAACTCGGTTGCATCAGCTCCGCCGTATCGATCGCACAGCGCCCAGCCTCGACCTCATCCTCGGTAACACCCTCCGCGCGCAGCTGAGCCTCACGCTCCTGCTGTAACGTCCTCTGCGCGCGATACTCATGCTTCACCGTCTTGCGTCTCTTTCCCTTGGGCAGCATGTTCTGCGACGGCATTAGTTCGGCCCCCTTTGCGTCGACTCTTCGACGTTGCGTAATTTTCGTGCATAGTCGAGCAGAACCTGGCTTCCCTGCTCGTTGCAGTATGTTCCTCGCTCCGCCGGGGGAAACTCGGTCTGCAGGTTGAGAAACCTCTGCCTAACCTCCAGCAAGAGCGGGTCTTTCGATTCCATGCTTTCCAGTATTTCGTGTTCGTAGCTCGTTCCACCGCCCAGGACAAAATGTTCCAAAACCAGCGCAGCCTCTTCGCGACTCAACGGCAACGGCGGACGATACAACAGCACTGCGACCCCAATCAGCATCTCTCCCACCGCGATCCACTGCACCGGTTCAAGCCACGCACTCCCCGCAATCGCAACCGGCTGCGTAATCATGTCGAGCAGAAAGCTCACCGCACCTCCCGCAACAAACGCAACCCCCGCGACCACTCCTGTACGCAGCCGCCGCTCCAGCATCACCATCAGCACCACGAGCATCACCACCGCCGCCAGCGCCGCATAGATCTGCACAGGTTGAAGATGCATCAGCCCGCCGCTTCCCGGCACCACCGTACCCCAGCGCAGCGTCGTCGGCATTCCAGGGTCCGCACCCTCAAAGAACCTTCCCAGGCTCAACATCGCTACCAGCGCAGCAGCACAAGGCGCCCACGCATCCAGCACCCGCATCAACCGAATCTCCTTCCACTGCAGATACGCCACAACCACCACCGCCGTAATCACCATCCCGAAGTAAGTGAACGAAGGCAGCGACAGCATCACCAGCGGCATCCTAATAAATCCATGCGGATCACCAGCAACCAGCAGTATCCGCGAGATCACAAAAGCCGCCAGCACACCAAACAACCCAGCATCCCCAACGGCTTCCGCCTCCAGCCCCACCAAACGAGCCGTCTTCAGGCTCAGCCAGAGCGCGGCAATCAAACCAAGAGCCGCAAACACTCCATACGCAGGCAAGCGCAAAGGCCCCAGGCGCAACTGGCCCGGAAGCAATACCATAGCGGCTTGTTGCAGAATGCTCACCACCTTTGAGCATACGCAACCCAAGACCTTCCCGCATGCAGGCCACCGTGCGCATCACGAAACCAGCAAAGAAAAAAGACCGACCCGCTGGGCCGTACAGGGAGGCGCAGGTGAACCCGCCAATAAGCGGTGGGCTTCAGCCGTGGCTCTTTAGGCTTTCCGGACTGGCGGACCTAGCACACCGAGCCATGTATACGAGCTGAAACCCTGTTCAAAGAGTATTGGTTCAACCTGCGGTGTTCCCCGTACCTGCTTTGCAGGCCGGTCTTTGCCTTGAATGGTACCAGATGCTATCGCCCCGGCGAAGTCCCCGCAACTAGGATGCCCACGCATCATCTTCCCGCAGGTCGCCCAGCATTAACCTCTGGCGACGACATATGCGCCTGCCCCGCCTGCACCCTCGCCTCCTCGGCCTTCGCAATCAGCTTCTTCAGCTTCCCGTCCACATCGGACCCTGACCCCATCATCTCCGACGTCAGCACCCCATCCGAATCGATCGTGAAGTAGTGAGGAATCTCCGACACGCCAAACTCATCCGCCAGCTTGTGGTCCGCATCGCGATACTGCACCCACGTCATATCGTGCTTCTGGACGAACTCCTTCCAGGCGGTGCCATCCTTGTCCAGACTCACGCTGATCATCACCAACGGCTGGCCGGCAAACTTCTTCGCAATCCTCTTCAATTCCGGCAGCTCCTCGTTGCAGGGCCCGCACCACGTCGCCCAGAAGTCAACCAGCACCACCCGCCCGTCCATCGCATCCAGATTGAACTTCGAGCCGTCCAGCGCCGTCACCTCAAACGCCGGCGCCATCTTATGCGTCGCCAACTCCGGATCTTCGGCAAAGTGCTTTACGCGCAAATATGCCGGGTCGGCTGGCTTCAATTGACTCAAACACAGCTGAAAGTCCTTACGCGCGTCGTCGGTCTTCCCCAGCCTCGCCAGCACCTCCGCGTCATTGAACAAAGCCGCCATATTCTGCGGGTACACATCAACCGCCTCCTGAAATGCAGCGCGCGCCTCTTCCAGCTGTTCGGGCTTGGGCTTGTCCCCATCTCTCGCCATCAGTGCCCTCCCCCGGTCATACGCAGCAACTGACTTCACGATCGGTGTCGCCGCAAGTGCTTCAATCGCCTTCGCCGTATTGATCGCGTCCTTATAGCTGCCATCCATCATCTGCGCACCATAAAGGCCCGTCATACACTCGATACAACGCCCACCGGCAATTTTGTTTGCCTTCTTGTAGTCGTCAATCGCAAACCCGGGACGCTTCTCCCGCTCCATCTCACGGGCGTCCTTCACCGCGGCCAGAAGCTTCGGGTTGGTGCGATAGCTCTCAGCAGAAGCAGACGACGCATCCTGCGCCTGGACCATCGTTGCAGCAACTCCCAGCAGCACCACCGCAACCGAAAGAGTGTATGTCTTCATGAACACAAATACCTCCCGGCGGAAAGCAAGCTTTCGCGTGGGTTCTATCATCTGCCAGGATTTTCTCCAGAGCAACAACTCTCTTGATCAGCCGACCCACCCAGTCGACCCCACCGCCCACACAACTGTCCAGGCAGCACCGCTTGTTTAGCCTGCCTCAGCCAGCTCTGCGCTCTTCCAGCACCGCATCCAGCATCCCCATCAACGATCCCGCACGCGTCCGCACCATGCTCTGCGCCGCCGCCTGCCGGCTCGCCTCCACCGACGCGTTCAGCGATTCATACCGTCCGCGCAGCGTCAGCAGCTCATCCGCAAGATTCAACGCCGCCAACACTGCCACACGCAGGGAATCCACCGTAGCTCCATGCGCCGACACCGCCCGCATCTTCAAGTCCACCACCGATGCCAGCCGTTCAATATGCTCCGAATTCACTCCACGCAGCTGATAGATCTGGTCGTAAATATCAACGACAACAGCTCCCACATCACGCGCCTCAACTTCGGCCCGCGATATCTCCGCCGCGCTTCTTGGTTGTGTCTCTACCAAAACAACTCCTGCTCACCGCTTATTACCGCGTAACTACGTGTCACGCGCTCATCACTTCTTCAATGCTCGACAACATCTTCTCTACGCGCTCCCGAACCGCCTCGCGCTCCCGCTGCAGGCTTTCGATCTCACTCTGCGCCGCGCCCGACGCCGCAAGCTCCTGCCGCAACGCCACAATCTCCTGGCCACGGTCCACAAGCTCTTCCTTGCGCTTCACTAACTCGGCCTGCACCGCTGCAACCTCTGCCTCTGCCGCGGCTCTCGCCTCGCGCTCTCTCTTGATCAGCTCGACCGTCTGCAGCACCTTCTGCTCCAGCGCCTGAAACTCATCGATACTGATACTTGCGGATCCCATGCACCACTCCTTGGAAGGCGCAATCACGCCTTCTCTTCTCGAAGTATAGGACGCCCCCGCGAGGATTTTCGTCTGTGTACCGCAAGGGTACCTTCCTGAATTCCCTTTTGTTCTTGCGCTCCCGCCAGACACTGTGCTTCTCAGGATCCGTGTCGCAACACTCCTACGCCCGCTGCATCCCGCCCAACCCCTTCAGCTTTGCCACCACCCACTCCGTCCATCGCGCAATCTCCTCTTCCGTCAGCGTCCGCTCGTTGGACTGAAACACCACGCGCAGCAGCAGCGAGTACGATCCCGCAGCAACGGCCTTCCCCTTCGCATCACGGAAGATCTCCACCGGCCGCACGCTGCGCAACTCCTCCGACTTCAATCCCGCATCCATCGCATGCAGCGCTTCATCAATCGCCGCCCACGTCACCGCATCCGAAAACACAAACGAAAAATCCCGCTCCACAGCCTGGAATCGCGACAACTCTCTCGACACCGGCTGCCGCAGCGCCGCACCGAGCAACCGCTGCGCGTCCACTGTCGCCAACACACAAGGCTGCCGCAACTTCCGCGCCGACAACTCCACCGCACTCAACTCCCCAAACACCGCAACCACTTCCCCACCCAACAACACCCGCGCCCCACGCCCAGGCGCAATCCAAGCAGGCAGCTCATCCGAATCAAATCTGACTGCGTCGGTCAACGCGGAACCTGCTGGCTTCTCACCGCTGAACTTGGCAACCACCAGGTCCACAGGATTGGCGAACTTCGCCAGCAGCGCCTCCAGCGCTCCCTTCACCTCATAGAACAGCGCATCCTCAGCCTTGTACAGCGCACTAGCGCTCGCCGCACCCGTAGCCCCAAGCGCCAACCCAACCTTCTCCGTCACTTCAACCGTCGACCCACCAAACACGGTGCCCATCTCAAACAACCGCACCGCGTTAACATCCCGGTGCAGATTCAGCGCCAACATCGTCGCCATCCCCGGCGCCAGCGACGGCCGCAGCATTCCCGCCTCCGCGCTCAGCGGATTCCCCATCGCAACCCCACCGCCGCCAAACACCTCAGCCTCTTCCGCTGACACAAACGTGCTCGACACCGCCTCCGTAAACCCAAGCGCCCGCAGCGTCTCGCGAATCACCGCTTCCTGCCGCGCATGCGGCAACTCCCGCACAGCCCCTGCAAAGCTCGGCAGCGTATCCGCAAACCGGTTGTACCCATACACGCGCGCAACCTCTTCAATCAGGTCGATCTCGCGTTCCAAATCCAGCCGCCAGCTCGGCAGCTTCACCGCATACTCGCCTTTCGCCGTCTGCGTCAGCGCACATCCCAACGCGCTCAAGTACTGCGCAACAATCTCCTCACCAATCCCCAGCCCATCCGCAGTCGCACCCAGATGCCGCTGCACCTCACTCACTTTCAGCGAAATCGCCACACGCCCCGCGGTCTTAGCCTCCATCTCCGGTACTACAACATCCACCAGTGGCCCCACTACCTCGCCGCCGCTCTGCTCAACCACCAACCGCGTGACAAGGTTATTCGCCACCGACGCCGCATTAAAATCCGCGCCACGCTCAAACCGATGGCTAGCATCAGTATGGAGTCCGTGTCGTCTGGAAGACGCACGGATGGCAAAAGGCTCAAACCAAGCCGCCTCCACCAGAATGTTCTTCGTCTCCTCGGTCACGCGCGAATCCCAGCCACCCATCACACCCGCGAGCGCCAGCGCCTTCACTTCATCGGCCACCACCAGGTCCTCAGCAACGAGCGTCTTTTCCGAACCATCCAGCAGCTGCAGCTTCTCGCCCGCACGCGCACGCCGCACCACAATCCCGCCCTCAATCTTGTCCAGGTCGAACACATGCGTAGGCTGCCCCATAGCCAGCCAGCCAAAGTTCGTCACATCCACGGGCGCCGAAATCGGCTTCTGCCCCAACGCCGCAAAGTACTCCGCAATCAACCCCGAACTCTGCCCCACCTTCACGCCGCGAATCACCCGAGCCGTAAACCGTCCACACAAATCCCTCGCCTCAATGCGAACCGGAAACCCCGCTCCCTGCGTCGTCCCCGCCACCGCTGCACCCGCGCCATCACTCAACGGCTTCAGCGCCAAGTTATAAATCGCCGCCACCTCACGCGCGACGCCATAGTGGTTCATCGCATCCACGCGGTTGGTAGTAATGTCCATCTCAAACAAACGCCCGCCACAGGCCGCGTCGAACTCACCCTCGACCGCAATCCCGCGTAGCGTCAAATCTTCCGCCAACTGCCGATCGTCTATCGGAAGCTCAGGCAAATAAGAGCGGAGCCACTTCGTCAAAACATTCATGCGAACTGCTCCAGAAATCTCATATCCCCCGAGTACAACAACCCGATATCGCTGATCCCATACTTCATCATCGCGATCCGGTCGACGCCCATGCCAAACGCAAATCCGCTGATCTTCTTCGTGTCATACACCGGCTCACGCCCCATCTCCACCCGCCGCTGGTTCACCGCCTCGAACACCGCCGGGTCCACCATCCCGCAACCCAGCAGCTCAATCCATCCCGAGTGCTTGCACTTCCTGCACCCCTTACCTCCGCAAAAAATGCACGAGATCTGCACGTCCGCGCTCGGCTCCGTAAACGGAAAGAAGCTCGGGAAAAACCGCGTCTTCACCGCCGACCCGAAGAACGCCTTCATCGCATGGTCCAGCGTTCCCTTCAGGTCGCTGAACGTAATATTCGTATCCACGCACAACCCCTCCACCTGGTGAAACACCGGCGAGTGCGTAGCATCGGCCGCATCGTTCCTGTGCACCTTGCCCGGAATCACCAGCCGCACCGGCGGCGCCTGCTCCAGCATCGACCGTATCTGCACCGGCGACGTATGCGTCCGCATCAGCAGCCGCTCGCGCAGCGGCTTCGACTCCTGTCCCGCAATCACCAGCGTGTCCTGCGTATCGCGCGCCGGATGATTGGGCGGAAAGTTCAACGCCTCAAAGTTATAAAAATCCGTCTCCACCTCCGGCCCCAAGCCCACCGAATATCCCATCCGCTGAAACACGCTGACAATCTCCGCCATCGTCTTCACCAAAGGATGCTCCGCCCCAACCCTCTGCGCCGCTCCCGGCAGTGTGATGTCCAGAGTGGACGAGGTCTCGACCTTAGCTGAGGTAGCATCAGCGAGAACAGCCTCTACCTTTTGCTTCAATAAATTGAAATGAACACCCAGAAGGCGTTTCGATTCTCGAGGCGCAGGCGTCACCCACTCATCCGAAATTCGCTTGAGTAGACCATCCTTCCTACCAAGCCAAGCCCTGCGGAAGTCTTCGAAATCGCTAGCTCCGGCTAGATACTCAGGAGAAGAGTCTGTGCTCAATTCCGCTTCCATCCAAGCGAATGCTTCTTGGATCTCGCTTTCGGTATAGCCCTTAAGTTCAGGAATTCCAGAGGTCATGTATGCAATCTAGTCTAAAGGATTCATCACGTCCCCTAAAGCGCCCACCAAACCACCGCCGCCATCAGCACGCCCAGCAGCAAACTCCGCTTGTCCGTAATCGCAAACACCACCGGATCCTCGTGCATTTCGCCGCGGCTGGCCAGCATCCACACCTGGCTCAACCACAGCAGCAGCACTGGCACCACCAGCCACAACCGCACCGGATGCTCATACAGCACACTCGTCTCTGGGTTGAAGATGTAAAACGTCAACACCACCACCGCCGCATACATCGCACCCGTTCCCAGCGCGCGCAACTGGTCCAGGTCGCTCACAAAGTACCCGCGCCCATTGCTCACCGATCCGCCCCGTTCCCGCAGACCCTCCAGCTCGCTGAACCGCTTCACAAACGCCAGCGACAGGAAGAAGAACACCGCAAACCCAGCCAGCCACGGCGACATCCCAGTCCCTGTCGCCGCGCTTCCCGCCATAATCCGCACCGTATACAGACCGCTCAGCACAAACACATCCAGCAGCAGCTTCCGCTTCAAATACAGCGAGTAGGAAAGCGTCACCACGGTATACAACGCCAGCCACTCCAGAAACGCATACGGATGCGTCAGCACCGACGCCCCTGGCAGCATGCCGAAAATATGCGGCAGCGCCAACGCCAGCAACACCGCGCCCACCATCAGCACGCAAACCATCACCACACCGGCGATCGCCGAAAGTTCCCCCGCCGCAAACGGCCTCCGCCGCTTCCTCGGGTGCCGCCGGTCCGCTTCCAGGTCCAGCAGGTCATTCACGATATACGTAGCCGACGCGCACATCCCAAAGCTGAAAAACGCCGTTATCGCTCCGCCAAACGTCCGCAGGTGCCACTGGTGCGCCAGCAACAGCGGCACAAAGATCAGCGTGTTCTTCGCCCACTGGTGCAGCCGGATCGCCTTCAGCCAACTCCGCAGCACCGGCCCGCGGTCCTCAAACCGCGCCGCCGCCGCCGTCCCCGCACGCTTCATC
>JBAVDD010000398.1:0-36553 GCA_049587035.1 Acidobacteriaceae bacterium
GTCGTAAACAGGACGTAGCCCCAGTGCGCACCCACATCGGATAGTCCACTTTGGAGCAGAATGTCCGTGTTGTAGCCGATGATCGAGTTGATGCCCGTTGCCGTGTTGCACGCAAGAATTACGCAAGCCAGCAAAAACGGCACAACATACTTGCGCCGCAACAGGGTTCCGGTGGCCTTCTTCGCCGCACCGGGCTGGCTGGCCAGAGCAGCCATCTCATCCAGTTCAAGGTGCGCGGCCTCCGTGCTGCGCGAGCGAAGCAGCGCCGCCAGCGCCTTGTCGTGCTTGCCGCGGAGATATAGCCAGCGCGGTGACTCCGCTATAAAGAGGCTGCCGACGGCAAACAAAATACCTGGCGGAAGTGAGATCCAGAAGATGTGGCGCCATGCGCCATTCTGAACATTGAACAGGTGCTGCACGTTTCCCGTCGCGGTTGCAGCGTGCACCTTGTAGCTGTAATACATGCCGATCAGCGCGGCGGCCATAAGCCCAAAGGTCAGCAGCCACTGAAACACGCCGGTCCCTTTGCCCCGTGTCTTCGATACCAGGCACTCCGCCAGGTAGAGCGGCACAAGCACACCAATAAAGCCGCCGCTCATCCCCTGCAATAGACGCCCTGTGAGCAGCGCTCCATAGCTTTGCGAGAGCGCAATCAGCGGAATGCTCACCACGAACACGAGCCCGCTGAGCACCATCATCGGCTTGCGGCCGAACCAGTCCGCGAGGAGGCCGGCGAAGATGGTCGAGATTACACTGCCCAGCAGCACCGCCGCAACAATCGTCGAAAGCTGACCGGCATTGAAGTGGGATGTGGCCTCGAGGTACGGCAATGCACCGCCGATGATTCCTACATCCACGCCATAGAGCAGCCCACCCAAGCCCGCCACGCAGAGCAGCAACGTGTTGTACCCGCGCCGACTGCCGCCCATCGCTCCCAACCCACCAACGCCGGTTCCGTCACTCATAAGTTTCTGGCTTCTCCGTTGTAACGCCTGGGACGATCCTGACTACGTGCTTACCTCAAGTGAGGCAGGAGCCGCAATGCATTCTCGCGATAAACCTTGCGCAGCACATCGTCGGGGAGATCCATCCCGTAGATACACCAACGCCCTTGTCCCGATGCATGGGTAGGATACTCAAAGTACTCATCCGCTGTCTCCAGAAACCGATAGTACAGGCGATACATCTCCACTTCCGGCACCAGGTCGGCACCGAACAATATCCGATCCGCATAGCGCAGGAAGAACTTTCGCGCAGAGTAGGGTTGCCGTCCCAGCTCCGACGCACGTGCGCTGATGTCTACCAACACGTTGGGGCACGCATCCAGCATTGCCGAAACCCGCTGCAGATCTTCGCTGTTCTCTGCAATGTGTGCGCCCACAAAGGTCGTTCGCGGATGTCGTTGGAACACGCGGTCCCGCTGTTCGAGCAAATCGTGTTTGCCATACTGGCTGCCGTAAAAGCTCCAGTCCGGATGCGCCGCCAGTTCCTCGAACCGCTCATTGTTTGCGTCAATCGGAAGAAAAAACGCCTCCGGATCGCCGATATGCACCATCACCGGAATTCCCAGCTCTCCGGCACGCTCGAAGATCGGGGCCAGCCTTTGATCGTCCACCCGCAAGAGCTCTCCGCTCGCATCGCGCACGGTGAGCCCCAGGTCCTTCCAGAACTTGAACCCCACGGCCCCGTGCTTCACCAGGCGATCCAGCCGCTCGATGCTCAACGCGACAAATGCATCGAAGTCTCCATCGACGCCGCTCCAATCCATCCACCCAATCGTCGAAAACCGGCGGGCGTCCGCTGCATGATAGCGCTCCATCATGGCTAGCGCTTCATCGCCCACCTTCATGGTGATGTTCACCAAATGCTCAATCCCGCAGGCGTCCATCACCTCCAGCACCCGTGCTGGCTCCTGGGCATCGAGATGGTTGTGATAATCAATTACCGGGAAGCGCGGCAGCTGAACCTCATGCCGCACCGTCGTCAACATGCACCGCGGATGAAATGCGCTCAGCGGTAACTGGACATCGGCCTTGGCCGAAACCATCGCAATAAACTTGTCCTGAGACTTGTCTTGCACGTCCTCTTCCGGCATCGTGTTCTCCTCAACGTGGTGTATTCCATGATCTACTCCCAGCAGCAGCAGCTCGCGCTGATTTCGTTCCCCGGCAGCCGTCACGTCTACCTTCAAGGAAATTGAATTATAAAACGAAATAAAAATCTATTTCCATACACTTCGTTTTATTATTCTTACAGGCCGACAATTCAACCCGACAGGTTCCATGATGAAAAGCTTCCTCACCCCTCTACAGCTTCGTCCCATCAGCAAGTTCCTCATCGCCGCGCTCTTTGCGCTTCCCGTTGGGTCAGTCGCCCAGATCCGGCACGCCTCCTCGGGCAGTGATGTCACACTGCACGCTGGTGCTCTTTCGGCGAGCTTGAATGTATCCGGCGGTCATCTCGCCAGCCTTCGGGTCCACGATGCCATCTCCCGCCGCACGCTCGACCTGCACGAAGCTTTCATCCTCGTGCTCAAAGACAAGACCGAGCTCCGCTCCACCGCCATGCGCGCTACAGCTCTTTCCAGCGCGCTCGTTACTGCCGATCCCCATCGTGCGCTGCGCGGCATGCAGCAGAACGCGCCGGCTCCTGCAAGCTCCTGCTGGCACTTTACGTCGCCTGCCACCAGCGCAACCTTCGACTGGTGTCTCATCCTTCGACCGGGATCCGATTATGCGCGCGAACTCCTTCGCATCAACGCCAGCACGCAGGACCTACCCATCGCGGAAGTTCGTCTGCTCGACTTCTCTGATCCCGACGCGCACGTCGATGGCACGGTCAAAGGCTCGCCCGTCATCGACGCGAATATGTACTTCGGCTTCGAGCATCCGCTCTCCCTCGACACCGCAACGAACGGCGACGTCCGCGCGTCTCTGTTCCGCGATCTTCCCCTTCGCGCTGGTCAGAATATCCTCTACTCGGCGGTAGTTGGAACGTCGCAACCGGGCCAGCTACGCCGCTCCTTCCTCGCCTATATTGAGGCCGAACGCCCGCGTCCCTACAGGCCATTTCTCCACTACAACTCGTGGTACGACCTCGGCTACGAGAACCGCTTTGGCGAAGCCGGCGCCATCGATCGCATCAACGCCTTCGGCAAGCAGCTGGTTGTTGATCGCCATGTTCAGCTCGACTCATTCCTCTTCGACGACGGATGGGACAATCCCAACTCCCTGTGGGGATTCGACTCCGGCTTCCCCAACGGTTTCACCAAAACGGGTGAGGCCGCTACGAAGTTTAAAGCCGGCATCGGGGTCTGGCTCTCCCCCTGGGGCGGCTACGCGAAGCAGCACGATGAGCGCATTGCCTACGGCCGCGCCCACGGATACGAGATTATGAACAACGGCTTCGCGCTCTCCGGCCCGAAGTACTACCAACTCTTTCAGCAGACCTGCCTGGAGATGATCGACAAGTACCACGTCAACCAGTTCAAGTTTGACGGCACCGGCAACGCCGACCGCGTCTTCCCCGGCAGCACCTTCGACAGTGACTTCGACGCGGCGATCCATCTCATCGAGCGCCTCCGCCAGCAGAAGCCCTCGATCTTCATCAATCTCACCACTGGAACCACCGCATCGCCGTTCTGGTTGTTTTACGCCGACTCCATCTGGCGCGGCGGCGACGATCACGACTTTTCCGGCGTCGGGACCCAACGTCAGCGCTGGATCACCTATCGCGACGCACAGACTTACAAGAACATCGTTCAGCGGGGTCCACTCTTCCCCATCAACTCGCTGATGCTGCACGGCCTCATCTATGCGCAGTACGCCAAGGACCTCTCCACCGATCCGCACAACGACTTCGCCGACGAGGTACACTCCTACTTCGGAACCGGCACGCAGCTGCAGGAGATGTACATCACGCCGTCGCTGCTCACGAAATCTAACTGGGACACGCTAGCCGAAGCGGCGCGCTGGAGCCGCGCCCACGCTGCAACGCTCAAGGACGTCCACTGGATCGGCGGCGACCCCGATCAACTGCAGGTCTACGGTTGGGCCGCGTGGAGCTCACGCGAAGGCATTCTCACGCTTCGCAACCCGTCCACCACTGCGCAGACCTTCGACGTCGATGTAGCCAGGGTCTTTCAACTGCAGCACTCCGACGCAACCTCGTACAAACTTCGCAGCGTATGGAAGGACACGCCCGGCTGGGCCTCGGACCACACGCAGGAGGCCCACGCGGGCGAGCCGCTCACCATCCACCTCGCTCCGTTTGAAGTCTTAACCCTCGACGCGGCGCCTGTTCGCTAGGGTTGCTGCTTTATGCAGCGCGGCTACACCAGCGTGAGTTTGATATTGAGACTGCGCAGCGCCTCCGCGGTCTCGTGCGGCAGGTCGCTGTCTGTAATCACGTGGTGAATCGCGGTCGCGTCCACAATCTTCGACAGGCTGCGCCGGCCGAACTTGGTCGAATCACAGACTGCCACCGCCGTTGACGCCGCCTTCACCATGGCGCGATTGACTCGCGACTCCATCACATTGGGCGTCGTCAACCCTACATCGAGATCGAACCCATCCACGCCCAGGAAGAGGATGTCCGCATGCACTTCGTGCAGCATATCCTCTGCCAGCGGGCCCACCAGAGAGAACGAATTCTTGCGCAGCGAGCCGCCTGTGAGCAGCACCTCAAAGTCCGTCCCACTCAACTCCGCCGCAATATTCACGGCATTCGTAATTACCGTCAGGTGGGAGAACTTCTTCAACGCACGCGCGATCGCAGTCGTCGTCGTGCCGGAATCCAGCAGCACGCACTGTCCCTCTTTCACCAGGCTGACAGCCGCCGCGGAGATGCGCTGCTTCTCCTGCGAGTGACGTCCCTCTTTCTCCTGCAGGGAAGGATCGGAAAGCGCACCGGAACCGGGCAGCAACGCTCCGCCGTGTGTCCGCTGCAGTGCGCCCCGGCTCTGCAGATAATCCAGGTCCTTGCGGATCGTAATGCGGGAGATCCCCAGCGACTGCGAGAGTTCCTCCACCAGCACGCGGCCGTGCTGCTGCGCCTGCGCAACAATATATTGGCGACGCTCCTCAATCAGCATCTGCGATCCGCGCTCCGGGTTCATCGGAGTTGACCTAGATGTCCGGGCGGAGGCTTTTGAAGCGCGTTTCGGTGGCATAACTCTCCCTGTCTCTGCAATGCTCCACGCAGACTATAACTTACCTTTCGCGATTGCAATGGCGGAAGCAAAGGAACCCCGCTCATCCCTGCCGACAGGCCGCCGAGTATATCCGCAATACATCCCGCACCTTGTCCACAATCAACGCCACGGGGTCTCCGCTGATGGTCCCCTCGCGCATGCGCGCGTACTGCTGCGGCAAATAACGGCTCAGCATGCTCTCTGGAATTTTCACCGCTGACAGGTTCGCCACCAGCCGTTCGACTGCATGTGCAATCTCAGGTCGATGCCAGTAGTAGCGCACGCGGTCGCTGTAACTGTACCGCCGCAGCAGTTTCTGTTCCGCGGCGCTTCCGGGGTAATACGGCAGCCAGTCCTTCGGCTCGCGCAGCATCGTCTCTTCCACCACGCTGCCCAGCTGCGACCGCTGCTCCTTCGGCACCAACTGCGACTCCATATCCTCCAGAGCATCCAACGCCTCGCGCATCGCAAACGTGAGCGCAGGCCCCACCTTCAGAATTGCGAATCCATCCTGCACCAGCTGTACATAAGCCTGCGGCAGTTGGTAGTCGGTCGAGTGCGCCTCAAACACGATCGCCTCCGGCTGCACGCGCAACCACTCCACCAGCGGCAGCGCCTTCTGCCGGTCGTATCCTACGACCGCATCATGGTCGAACTCCACGCCCGGCTGCACCACCAGCGCAATCACTCGCGGCCACACATGCCCGAGTTCCTGCTGGGCGAACACGCCTTTATGCACCGCCAGGGTATGCTCCGCGGCCGTAACCGAAGTCGCCTCGAGCTCCGTCACCGCGTGCGTTGCTCCGCCCGGTACGGGGACCTCCGTGCCGATCACATACACCGGCCGCTCACCCGCTGCGCACGCATCCTCGGCGGCCTTGCATAGACGCGCGGCACGCAGCGCCACGATCTCGTCCGACAGCCGCTCCGGATCGTCGCCGCAGGCCATGCTCGCGTCCAAATGAATCTTTCCGAACCCCGCGCGCGCGTACTGCGCGACCATGACCTCGGCGTGCTGCATCGCCTCTTCGGCAGACAACGTTCGCCACGGGTTCGGTCCGAGGTGATCGCCGCCGAGAATTAGCTGCTTCTCATCAACCCCTGCATGCCTCAAGTGCCCCAGCACGAAGCTGCGAAACTCTGCCGGGCGCATCCCTGTGTATCCGCCAAACTGGTTGACCTGGTTGCTGGTGGCCTCTACAAGCAGCAACGATCCATCCTCCGCCGCCTGTTCCGCTGCGGCGCGAATCACCCAGGGATGCGCCGAGCAGACCGAGGTGATCCCCGTGGCCACTCCTCGTCTGCGCTTCGCCAAATGCTGTTGAAGTATCGAGTCCATAGCGCTAGTAAATCCTGAACTTCTGCACTACGCGATTGATCACACCCTCGGGGCTCGGCGAATCCGGCTTCAGCTCGTGGGCCACCGAACAATACAAGCCCAGCATCTGCCCGAAGATCACATCCACCACTGGTCGATAGGCATCGTTGATCGCGTCATCAAGCATCACATACGATTCGCAGTATGGAGCAATCTCCTCCTGCAGCGAAGCTGTGCCCACCGCTACCCGCTCGCCTACAATGTTCTTCTCGCCGATCTCGCGCAGCAGGTCGCTGGCGTACCTGGCTCGCCGCCCATCACCAGACACAAAGCACACAAACAGGGTTTGCGTATCCAGCGCGGCCATGGGCCCGTGCCGCAATCCGAGCACCGTCTCCGATACCGCCTGCACCTGTCCGGCCGTCATCTCCAGCACCTTCAGCGCAGACTCCCTGGCCACGCTGGCCAGCGCTCCTGAGCCGACAAAACACACCCGCTTGTAATCGTGCGCCGCAATTCTCTCCGCCTCCGCAGCTGCCTTCACGAGCATCTCTTCGCCAGCGCGCAACAACTGCTCCAACACCGGCTCGTACGTCTCGATCGCCCATGCGTTGGCCAGGCACTGTCCCATCACTACCATGTTCGTAAATGAACTCGTCATCACCAGGCTGCGATCGTTCACTGCATCATCCAGCACCACCACGCACGCGCGCTCCACGCGCTCGCAGATCTCCGCCATCCGCGCCCTCGCGTTGCAGGTCACGACAAGATGCGCAACGTGCGGATACAGTTGAAGGGCTTGCTCCAGCACCGCCACTCCCTCAGGAGAGTCTCCTGATCGTGAAAACGAGATCCACAGATACTTGCGCCCCGGCACCACATACTCCGCCAGGTTCGGCAGCATATCCGTGCTCGCCACCGTCACCACCTCGCAACCCCATTTGCCCCGGATCAGCAACTCGAGCGCCTGCCCAATGTAGTCCGACGTGCCTGCGCCGATCAGCATTACCACCGGCCGCTCGACCAGCTCTTCCCGCACTCCCACCTTATTCAGGAACGCGCAGATCCTCTTCTGGTGCTGCTTGAATATGTCCAGGGTGGTCTTCCACGTCGCCGGCTGCTGTGCAATCTCTCTCGGCGTAAAGACAAGGCCGCGCGCCTTCTGCTCTTCCTCGGGCAACGCTACAAAACTTGAAAGGGAAGTCACTATCATGGTCCTCGTTGCTGGAGAATCAGTCGTCCATGCAAAATCAAGAGCAAAACAGAAATCTTAAAAAGAAACTAAAGATAAGTAATGATAACAACTATACTCAGATGTGCATAGCAGAACAATATGAGGTCTTTCCGTGAGTTCCTCTGTCCATGATTCCTCCAGCAAGCCGCTGGACATCGCCATCGCCGGCGAAACCAACCTCGACCTTATTCTCTACGGCCTACCCGAAGAGATGCCGGTAGAGCGCGAGCTGCTTGGTTCGGGGTTCACCATGACACTGGGCGGCTCGTCTTCCATCCTCGCCCACAATCTTGCTCTGCTCGGCGCCCGGGTCGGCTTTTCCTCGCAGGTGGGAGCCGATGAGATGGGCGACATCGCCCTCGCGCACCTGGCGGCAGCGGGTCTCGATACCGCACACGTCACGCGCCATGAGACCGGCACCGGCGTAACCATACAGCTGCCACACGGCGGTCGCCGCCACATCTTGACCTATCCCGGCGTCATGGCGCGACTGTCGATCGCCGACCTCGACCTCCCCTTCCTGGCCTCCGCGCGCCACTTCCATCTTTCCTCACTTTTCCTGCAAACCGGCCTCCACGCCGGGCTTCCGCAGTTATTCGACACCCTGAAGAGTGCCGGCCTTACCCTCTCGCTCGACACCAACGATGATCCCGCCGAGGACTGGGGCGGCGTGCTCGACGTTCTCCTCGACAAGATCGACCTCCTGCTGCCCAATGAAGACGAGCTGTTGAAGATCGCAAAACAGCCCACACTGGAGCGCGCCCTGGACTCGCTCTCCGCGCGCATCCCGCTTATCGTCGTCAAATGCGGTTCGCGCGGCGCCATCGTCCAGCGCGGGAGCCGGCGAGACCGCGTTGCCCCCGTCTTCGTCGAGCCCGTTGACACCGTCGGCGCTGGCGACAGCTTCAACGCCGGCTTCCTTCACGCTTACCTGAACGGAGACGACCCCCTGCGCGCTGCTGCGTTCGGCAATATCACTGGCGCGCTCTCTACACAGCGCCCGGGAGGCACCGAAGCCTTCCGCGATGCCACGTTTCGCAGCGCCTTCCTCCAGGAGCACGCCCTCGCCTGAGAACCTGCAGCCGCAGGCATCCCGGCTCTACGCAAGCCGCCCAATTCCTATCCCGATCACGTACGTCACCACACCTTCCAGCAGCCCTACCAGCGTCATCTCCAACCCGCTGCTCCACCATGAGCGGATCGTGATCAGCGACTTCGCCGCACCGACCGCAAAGTGCGCCAGCAGTGAAACGATCGCGGCCACCACAATCGCCGGCACGCCCGCGAGGAAGAAAAAGGGAATCACGGGGATCAGCGCGCCGACCGCCGTCGACAGCGCGCCCGACGTAGCTGAGACCCACGGCTTGCTCAACCCCTCTGCACTCACATGCAGCCGTTCCCGGGCCAGTGCCTCTACCAGCTGCTCTTTCTTCTCAGCGATATGCCCCACAAAGTGGTCCGCATCCTCCGCGGAAAGCCCGCGCACCTGGAAGGTGAGCGACAGCAGTTCGCGCGCCTCGGCCTCATTGTTCTCCACCGCCTCGCGCTCGCGGGCATACTCCGCTTCATAGATCTCGCGCTCACTCTTCGCCGCCAGATATGCGCCGGACCCCATGGAGAGCGCGCTCGCGAACATCCCCGCCAGTCCGGCAATCAACACGAACTTACTATTACCCAGCGTCGCGCCGGAGACACCAGCGACAATTCCGAAGATTGCCCCAAGCCCATCGTTCACGCCATAGATCGCGTCGCCAATCCAGCTCGCGGCCTTGGGCTGCCCCTTCTCGCGTGCGGCCACCAGCTCGTCGAGCGCCTGCTTCGCCGCCTCCGGCTCCAGCGGCGTCGACGGTAGATGGTGCCGGATTAACCCGCCAAGCGTGAGGTAGTGATCGGCCTCGTCCGAGATCACCTCTTTCAGAATCGCAATGCTCTCTTCATCGCCGAGGTCGCGAATCTGTTTTCCATAGCGGGCAATGTCGCGGCTCTCATCGAGCTCCAGCCTGCGCAGCGCCAGCTCCTGCCCGCCCACGCGGGTCGCCAGTGAGCCCGCTTCACCTGACTTCGGCCCGTCATACGACGGAACCGCCGCACCGAGCGCGGTCAATCGCGTCGCCCAAAGGTCTGCATGGTGCTTCTCCGCCACCGCCAGGCTATGCAGCGTGCGCCGCCGCTGCGGATCGCTCTCCTGCTCCGCGAGGGCCTGATACGTGTGATACCCACGCATCTCCGCCTGCCAGTTGCTGGAGATCGCCTGAATCAGCTTCGCTTTGTCCTTACCGTTCATACGTACCCCTATAAGCTTCCTCTGTTGGTTGCCACAATTCTCGCTTAACCCGTCCCATTGCGTGAGACAGATTGCACGAAGAGATCGACCTCTCCCTGCCCATGACCCGAAACTCTCGCCGTCCGCGCAGGACCCAAGTAAAATAAACACTGTGAAGAAGATCGCCGTCCTCGGCTCAACCGGCTCCATCGGACAGAGCACCTTAAGCATCTGCGCATCGCACCCTGACCGCTTTCACCCTATCGCGTTCGCCGCCGGCTCTAATCTCGAGGTTGTCTTCGAGCAGTGCCAGCGGTGGCGTCCGCAGGTTGTCTCGGTCGTGAACGAAGTCCTCGCTGACAAGCTCTCCGCGCGCCTCCGCGCCGCGGGCATCAGCGGCATCGAAGTCTGCTATGGAACGGCTGGGACTGTACGCGTCGCAACGCTGCCCGAGGTCGAATTCGTGGTGGCCGCCATCGTTGGAGTGGCCGGCCTGGAAGCCACCTACGCGGCGGTTCTCGCGGGCAAAACGATCGGCCTGGCTAACAAGGAGTGCCTTGTAGCCGCTGGCGACCTCATCCTCGCGGCGGCCAGGGAGCGCAATGTAGACCTCCTTCCCATCGACTCCGAGCACAATGCGATCCACCAGTGTCTTCGTGCTGGTACCGCTGCCGAGGTCAAGCAAATCTGGCTCACGGCGTCTGGGGGGCCCTTCCGCAACACGCCGCTCGCCGAGTTCGACCACATCACGCCGGCCCAGGCCCTCAAGCACCCGACCTGGGTCATGGGCCAGCGGATAACCATCGACTCCGCTACCCTGCTCAACAAGGGCCTCGAGCTCATCGAAGCCTGTCGCCTGTTCAACCTTCCCCCTGCGCAGGTCAAAGTGACGGTGCATCCACAATCGACAATCCATTCTTTGGTGGAGTACATCGACGGCAGCATCCTCGCGCAGATCTCGGTGACCGACATGCGCCTGCCCATCCTCTATGCGCTCTCCTGGCCTGAGCGGGTGGCAAGCGACCTCACCTTCGACATGGCGGCCCTCTCTCAGCTCGACTTCCAGACTCCCGACTTCAGTCGTTTTCCCTGCCTGCGGCTGGCCTATGAAGCGGCAAGCGCATCGCAAAACCACTGCATCGCGCTCAACGCGGCCGACGAGATCGCGGTTGCAGCGTTCCTCCGCGGCCAGCTCTCGTTTAATGGAATTCCACGTACAATCGAAGAGGTGCTGTCGCTAACCCCCTCCGGCTCTCCGGCGTCTATCCCCGAGGTTCTCGCAGCCGATCTGCTGGCGCGCGAACAGGCCACCGGGATCGTAACCGCCTCTCAAGTTTTGTCATCCTAAAGTTAATGAATCGCGAAGGAATCGCTAAGGAATTTTTGCCTCAACCTGCCGATAGTCTTTAGCGTCTCTTCTCCTGGTACCCATGCATCTTTTCTTTGTCATCATCGAATTCGCAATTGTCCTCGGGCTCCTGGTCCTCATCCACGAACTCGGCCACTTCATCGTCGGCAAGCTCTGCGGCGTCCGCGTCGAAACCTTCTCTATCGGCTTCGGAACCCGTATCTTCGGCTTCCGCTATGGTGATACCGACTACCGCATCTCCATCCTCCCGCTTGGCGGCTACGTCAAGTTCGCTGGTGAGCTCGGCGGCGACGGCAACCCCGTGCCCAGTTCCTCGGGTCTGCACATCGGCGTTCAATCCATCTCGCCCGTATCCGACGAGCTCACCGCCAAGCCCCGCTGGCAGCGCGTCCTCATCGCCCTGGCTGGTCCCGCCTGCAACTTCCTGCTCGCTTTCTTCCTGCTCTTCCTGGTCGCCCACTACCATCACGAAGTCGACAAGTACCTCACCGGCGCCGCCACCGTCGACTACGTTCCGCAGGGAACCGCAGCCGCACAGGACGGTCTCGTCGCCGGCGACACCATCACCAGCTTCAACGGCGTCACCAACCCCAACTGGGAACAGATCCTGGATCAATCGGCCCTCAACCTCAACCGGCCCATCCCTATCGCCTTTGCCCACAACGGCGAAACCCATACGAGCAATATCACGATCTCGGTTCCAGCCGACACCGAGTTCGACGCCCAGAACATCTTGAACGAAGGCCTGATCCCGCAGATGGATCCTGGCCCCATCAATGTGCTCACTGTCGCAGCAGGCTCGCCCGCCTCGCGCGCAGGCCTCCAGGCCGGCGACCAGTTCCTCACTATTAACGGGCTCCGTCCCCACTCCGTCGCCGCACTGCTCGCTTATCTGAAGGACAACAAGAACACCACCGACACTCTCGGTATTCTGCGCAACGGCCGTCCCATAAACCTGGTCGCCACCCCCCAGAAGATGGCCACACCCGGCGTCGGCGACGAGTACCGGCTTGGCTTCACCTATCGCCCGCCGCCATCGGACGTGGAACGCCTGCCGATCGGCAAGGCCATCAAGGAGTCCTACAAGGAAAACCGCGAAGGCTCCATGCTCATCCTGCGCGTCGTCAAGGGCCTCTTCACCCGCCATGTCGCTGTCAATCAGATGATGGGCCCGGTCGGCATCGCACAGCAGATCGATATTGCCACCCAGATAGGCGTTTGGTCATTGCTGAACCTGGTGAGCGTCATCTCGCTCAACCTCGGCATCCTGAACCTGATGCCGTTCCCGCTGCTGGACGGCGGCATGATCTTCTTCCTCATTATCGAAAGCGTCATGCGCCGCGACGTCAATCAGCAGTTCAAAGAAGTCGTCTACCAGGTCGCTTTCGTCTGCATCATTCTGTTCGCCTTCTTCGTCCTCTTCAACGACATTACCAAGCTGCACCTGCACTGAGAACGCAGCTTCTAACCAGCTGGCTAACGATGATGACGGTATCTTGCGGGGCTTCATGCGAGCTTGATGGTGTCGCTCTCGGGAACCAGGTACGTCGTCGCGCACGATCCATGAATTGGTGTTTGAGTGGGATGACCTCCGATTTTTTCGGATAGACCAACCTGCGCTAATCGCCATGCTGCGTGCTTCCGCACGGCCGTCCATCCCGGTCTGGAGGGTCTCCCACTCTCGATCCTGATGATTGCTTACGCACAAGGAACGAGGGGTTTCTTGGGGCGCAAGTACTCACTCGCCACCACTCCAAGACTCATAGGATTCAAGGCCTGACATCTGCGGCGTCTCGAATAAGATTGCTTGAACCTTTGAACAGCGTCTGCAATAGAGAACCTTCTGTTAACTCCTCTGCGTAATATCCCGCCTATTAAACAATTTTCCCTCAAGGGCGAAGCTCGGTATGCCGATACATCAGTTGCAGCCGACGTTTAGCTGGCCCATCAGACGCACGCATCACCTCTCCATAGTCATCCATACATGGTTGCAGGAAGGGAGCGTCTGCAAGTCTCTTCCTGAAGACGGGCCGTGGCGCGGGTGCAAAGGAGAAATACGTGCGGAGAATTCTTATTGCAGCAATGTCTTTGGCCATGGGCGTGGCTTCCGCTTCAGCTCAGAGCCTCGATGATCTGAACATTCAGATCCACGGCTACGCGACCCAGGGCTTCGTCTACACGACGCAAAACAATATCTTCACCACCAACTCCAGCGATGGCAGCCCGGCGTGGTCTGAAGCAGTGGTGAATCTTACGGCGCAACCATCATCGAAGCTGCGCGTCGGTGTGCAAGCTCGCTATTTCCTGTTGGGTAACTATGGCAATACGATCACGCTTGATTGGGCCAATGCCGACTACAAGGTGAACGACATGTTCGGAGTACGCTTCGGCAAGGTCAAGACACCCTCCGGGCTATTCAACGAGATCCAGGATATCGACCCGTCGTACATGTGGTCGCTCCTGCCGCAATCGGTCTATCCGATCGGTAGCCGCAACTCGGTGCTCTCCCACTACGGCGGCGTGGTGTATGGAAGCGTCAAGATTGGGGGGTTTGGCAAGCTCGAATATCGCGGATGGGGTGGCGAGCGGGTCCTCGGCGCCGACGATGGCTACTTTATAAGCCAGAAAGAGAGCGGGGAGAATCTCACGAATGGTCTGAGCGGTGTGATCTTCGGCGCGGCGCTGCATTGGAAGACTCCCGTGGACGGTCTCATGATCGGCGTCTCCGATAACAAGCAGGAACATTGGAGTGGTGCGATGACGGACGGCCCTTACAGTGGCCCTGAGACGCTCGACCCCATGAATATTCCCAGCTACTTTGCCCGCTATGCGAAGGACAAAATTATGGTGGCGGGAGAGTGGACGCGGCTTCCAGTTTCGGGCAATGTCGCTTTGGCTGGCCTTCCCGACTCCCCCTTTCGCCTTGATTGGCGGTCGTGGTATGGAATGGCGAGCTACAAACTTACGGATAAGCTGACTGCCGGTGTTTACGACAGCCAGGAGGTCAATCATCAGGCGGTGCTGGGGCCTGCGCGTTATTCAAAGGATTGGACGATCTCAGCTCGCTACGACTTCAACGAGTACCTTTACGCCAAGGCGGAGGAGCACATCATCGACGGAACCTTGATCAACTATGACACCGCCATGAATCCTGCCGGCCTGAAGCCGAATACACGCATGTCAATTCTCAAAGTCGGCGTGAGCTTCTAACAGCCACGGGAAAGGAGAACAGTTCCATGAAAAAGCTACTATCGATTTTCTTCTTCGTGTCGGCGTTTGCCGTCTTCGCGACTCACGCTCAGGCCCAGGCACTCGTGATCGCCAACCCGAGCGTCAAGGTAAGCGACGCGTCCAAGGGCGATCTGCGCGATGTGTTTAGCGGCGCATCTTCCAGCCTTGGAGGCTCACATGTGTCACCCGCGCTGCTCAAGGGTGGGCCAGCTAATGACGCGTTTCTCAGAGAAATCATTGGCAAGTCTGATGCAGCCTTTCGAGCAAGCTGGCGAGGTTTGGTCTTCTCCGGCCAGGGGTCGATGCCGAAATCCGTCGATTCCGACGCAGCGATGGTCGACTACGTCGCACACAATCCGGGCGCGATTGGCTATATCGGAAAGGCGTCTCCCCACGACGGTGTCAAAGTCATCTCGGTGAAATGAGAGCTTTCATGATTCGACGGATCCGGGATGGTCACGATGTTCAGCTTGTTGCCGGCTTGGCTCCGTCGAGGCGTGAAACAACAGCATGCATTTGGAATGTAGCGAATTGGCGACAACGAATGTTCAGGCTTGCAGTTCGCGATTCATTTCTGTCGGTCACTTTGGAGGCTCCCGAATGCGGGTTCGCAATCGAACGATAACGCCAGAGTTATTCCGACACATAACCAAGGCGGCTAACGGGATGCAAAGACAGATTGCTTTCGCATGGCGTCTATTGCGGTGTCAGGCATCAAGATTGAGCGCGCTACATACCAAGAGAAGGGGAACGGCGCCGAGGCGTCATAAAGGACACATGAAAAACTTAACCATCGGTTTCAAATTGATGCTCAGCATCGGAGTCCTGGCGTTCGGGTACCTGCTGTTTTTCGTTCTAGTTGTGTGGACCGGCTCAAATATGCAACGCCACTTGCATCTGGCTTCCGACTCCCTGTTTCCCGCAGCGCTGGCCGGCCAGGAGGCAGACGCTAGCTTTCAGAAATTGACTGGGGATTACAAGGACGCAATCCTTACGCAGAACGCCGCAATGCTGAGCGCTGCGGACCTGGATGCCCAGGAGGTTGCAACAGATTTACAGATGGTGCGCGAAAAGACTGCGCAAAATGCTGCGTTACAGCAACAGATTGCCCTGATGCAGGATCAGTTCGCGCAGGTCAGCTCGCAATCGAAATCGACCTACACAAAGATGATTGTCACTCCGAATGCGATGGACGATCAAGACATGGCGACGGTGAAGAGCCTGGCCGTCGAAAGCGCGAACATGTCTAAGTCTTTGAATGACTTGAATGAGCTCATCGGCAAGAAAGATTTTCCGGGCGAGTTGAATGCGGTGAAGACGTCGACGAACCTCCAGCGTCTGCTGACGTTGTTCCTATTTGTTGTAGCGTTAGCATTCGCAGTGCTCACGACGCTCATGCTGGAGCGGCAGATTGCATTGCCACTGAGGCGCGCGGTGGATGTGCTCCGGCAAGTGGCGCAGGGCGACCTCACGGCTACTCTCGAGGTCGGTAGCCACGACGAAGTGGGAAAGATGGCCGGCGCTCTCAACGAGGCACTGGAGAGGCTGCGCACGACCCTGCAGGAAGTGACCGCGAGCGCCGCTGATGCCAATTCCTCATCGCAACAGCTTGCGGCCGCAACCGAGATCATCGCAAGCGGCGCGCAAGAGCAGGCTGCGAGTCTGGAAGAGACCTCAGCAAGTCTCGAGGAGATTACCGCAACGGTTCGCCAAAGCGCCGACAATGCCCGACAGGCCAGTCAGCTTGCGTCAGGATCCAAGCATGATGCGGAGAATGGGCAGGAGGTTGTTGCGCACGCTGTAACCGCCATGGCCGAGATCAATGTCGCCTCTGCCAAGATTTCCGACATCATCTCCACCATCGACGAGATAGCCTTCCAGACAAACCTGCTGGCGGTAAATGCCGCCGTAGAAGCAGCTCGCGCAGGCGAAGAAGGACGGGGCTTCGCTGTAGTTGCCGCGGAAGTTCGCAGCCTTGCGCTGCGCAGTGCTGGGGCAGCTAAGGAGATCAAGAGTCTGATCCAGGACACTCTTCGCAAAGTCGAGCGCGGAACGAATCTGGTCAACAAGTCCGGCGAGACGCTGCAGGGCATTGTCAGCTCGGTCAAGCGCGTCACCGATATCGTTGGCGAGATTGCGGTTGCAGCAAGCGAGCAGAGCACCGGCATCGAGCAAGTGAATACGGCGATGACACAAATGGATGGTGTCACGCAATCTAACTCGACACAAACCGAAGAACTCTCTGCGACCGCTGCATCCCTCGCTGGCCAGTCAGCAACGCTCATGGAATTGGTGGGCACATTTACGCTGAGCAAGGGTGGCGAGGATGCCCTCAGCGTCGCCGCCTCCAGAGGAGGCTCCCCGGTTGCTACCCGGCGCCCGAGCCCGACCAAGAAACGGGAGGATTCTGGATCTCGATTTGCTGCCGCCGATCGGACCGCTCAGCGCGGCTTGGCCTCCGCGCAAAGGTCCGCAATCCATCGGCCCACTCTCTCTACAGTTGGGGTAGGAGGAGAGAACGAAGACAGTTTCCAGGAGTTCTAATCCATAGCCATGGTGCCGGGGACGGCACCCGCGAAACTTCGAGAAGAAAAGCGCATCCTGCAGGTCGCCATTCCGTGAGTTGAGCGGCCGTCGTCCAATCGTCTAGACATTTGAATCGCTTGACGAGTGGTATGGTGCTCACCGAGCGGCGCACACTATCAATCCAGATCAATCATGATTTTTGTAAAGGCGGCAGGATTCGCACTCCACGCGGAAAAAATTGCGGGAGCTTCAACCAGCGGGCACACGGTGCTGATGGCCTTGTCCACCGGAAATCGTTGCTCTTTGAGCATTTGAATGACACTACGAAAATCTTCGGGAAGGGCATTGCGCGATCCCAGAATGTCGAGCTCCTTTTGAACAAAGAGTTTGGTCTCGTAGGCGACGGGCTCGAGTGCATAGCCTATGTAGACCACGCGTCCGGTGAAAGCGACCAGAGCGACCGCGTCCTGAAAGGTTTTTGTTGTCCCAATCGCTTCGATAACCACATCCGGACCCTTTCCCTGGGTGAGGTCGTCCAGAGCAACGGCTAATGGTTGCCGAAGAGAATTCACCTCATGACGAGTTCCGAGGGCATGAGCGACGGCAAGCTTTTTGTCGTCGATATCCACGGCAATCGTGTTGGCGCCGCGAAACACCGACGCGGCAATAGCGCCCAGACCCACTCCGCCACAACCAAAGATCGCAACTGTATCGGCCTCCGTGATCCGGGCACGAGCTGCGGCATGAAAGCCGACAGTGAGCGGCTCCACGAGGCAGAGTTCCCGCAGGTTAAGAGGAGCCGGATAGATATTTTCGAGTGGGACGGAGATATATTCGGCCAGGGCTCCATCGCGCTGCACGCCCAATGTCTGATTTTGTTCACAGGCGTTTGGGCGATCTCGTTGGCAGGCTGGGCACATGCCGCAGCTGGTATAGGGTGAGAGCGTTACATCCATCCCTGGAGTAAGAGAAGCGTGGTCTCCATTGATCGCTACGATGGTCGCTGCTACCTCATGACCCGGAATTCGGGGGAATGAAACCATCGGATTCCGTCCACGAAAGGAATTCAGATCACTGCCGCACAGTCCAACCCGGCGTACCCGGAGCAACGCTTCTCCTGCTTTCACCTGCGGTTCGGGAACCTCTTCGATCTGCGCGAAACCGGGCTCGCGCATTTTCAGAGCTTTCATGTATCTCCTCGTGCTGACGATCGGTGATGGGTTGCATCGGGATTCAGTGAGCCCGATCTTGGTTCTCCGCGGCCCGAGGGATATACAGCTCAGCACGCTTCATCAGCGTGCCGTGGAGTCGGAGTTATCTCACCAGTGATGGTCATCATACGATCTGCCACATTCGCCCTGACCACATTGAGGAAGCCAGGGATGGAGTGCATTTCCCAGGCGATTGTTCGAGAGCGCCTATGCATGGCTAATTTTACAAGTTGGCACTGTTACTGCAATAGATGGAACTCTTCTTGTAACGCACTGTAGAACTGGAGGACCGTCTCTCGAGCATCCTTGCCCCAATCGTTTATCTGGAACCTCGTAAGGACGAAATCCATCATGTGCTCGCCCAAGGCTCGATAGGACTCGAACAGAGACTCATTGAAGAACTGGTTGGCAGTCGTATCGTGTGGAAAGGCGGGATCGGAAGCTCGCTTGCCGAGTACGTCTTCGGGTTCATCGTTGGTCAAGGAACTCTTGACGTATAGAAGGATGCCTTTTGCCTGCTGCCCGGGATAACAAATCTCTCCCACTGCATAGTGCGCGATTCGAAAGGGTGGTTCATTACTTAGTTTGAAGTCTTGCTGCGTATGCATGTGGATCTCGACCCCGAAGTCAGCGCGACAATGCTCTATCGCATTGCCGAGATCTTGAAATTGGAAGGATGGATCTGCGTCTGCATCGGAGCAGATGATGAAGCGAACTTTGCGCCGGATGAGTTCGTAGATGCCAAGGTTTTCGAAGTGGCCACCGTCGGAGAGATATACGTAGTGATCTTTATCCGTGGCGTGGGCGAAGAGCTCCGCCAGCAGATACCCGATGCCCGGCGCATATTGCTTCCAGAAGGTAGGGTTGCGGGGATTGCCGGTCCACCAGCCAAGGCGGACGTTGAAGATCGCCAGCAGCGCAGCCACAGATGGACGCGTGTGATATCCCATATTGGGTGAGGCGGCCGCTCCTGAGGCGGCCATTGCTGTACCGATGTAGGGTTTGCCGCCTCGGCCTCCATAGCCGGGATCGTCCGGGCCGGGACCTGCCAGATTGGAACGGTAGCCGTAACAATTTGCGGGTGGTTTGCGCAGTAGAGCGTCGCTGTCCGAATCGGTCGCCGGATGCTCCGGTTGAGCTGACTTCTCCTTGGGATTGACGTAATCCCAGCCACAGAACAGCGGCGAGTAGATAAAGGATGCGCCCTTGCGTTGTTGCCAGGCGAGGTCTTCGCCAGAGGTGAGATTCAGCGTGGTGCCCCAAAGCGGATAAGGACCCTGAAAAGATTTTGCCAGTGTTAGATCCTGCAGTGCGATATCGTCGTCGGCCGCGAAGCCTGTAAAGTAGCTGGGTTTGCGTGCTTTGTTGGAGGCGCCGAGGAACGTCCTCACCAACCGGTTGCGATAGAAGAGGTGCATGGAAAACTCGTTCACATCCAGACGCCAGGCGAGCACCGCTGCAATGATGGTGGTTGCCAGCCAGACGAGGAAATACCACGTTCTCTCTCTGTGCCGCCAATCATTCTTCGAGAGTTTGCTGACTGAGTTCTTCGAACTGTCGATTTGAGCTGTACGGGTCTCCTCTGATTTAGACACTGGATACGTTGTTGTCTGCAGGTGCATGCGGATTAACGACGGCGTAGTGGATGATGGTGCGCGCCAGCCGGCAGTGTTGAGGTATTCAACTGACTTCCGCGGGGAAGAGGTTCCGTAGGCCATGATGCGGACTGTAAGCGCATGGGTTCCCCAGGAGGACAAAAGGAGAAGGCCCAGAAGAAAGACCGGTGGCGCGATGATCACGAGACGCTCCAGCTTGCTGCTGGAGCCGCTATGGCCGCTGGTGTTTGAGCTGTTGCTGGCGAGCAGGCCGGAGATGACGATGAAAAGCCAGCCGCCTGGAACAAACGCCGCCAGGAGGTGCTTCTTCCAACTCGGCTGCCGGAAGCCTGAAAACAGAAGGTGCATGAGCATGGGCCCATACAGCTCGATGGCGAGCAGAGCAGCAGAGGCCACACCGAAGAGCAAAAAATATCCGGCAAAGCGAGCAAGCCACTCGCGCTGGCTGTCAGGAAGGGCATCTCCGAGGATGCCGATGAAGACGAAGGAAAGCGCCACCAGGGCAAGCATGAGTAGCGATAGTCCCAAGACCACATAGCCCGTGCCGAATACCACCTTGTCTCCGGACAAAAGCCATTGCCGGAAGGCCCCATCGATCGCACAGACCAGTACCCCACAGATCGTCCAGGCCAGCAGGTAGATGAATCTTCTGACCCATTTGTTTTTCTCCACCATGGCTGAGGAACTCTTCTTACTAAAGGGTGCCGTGATGAGGAATCCGACAAAGACTAAAGCGGAGACGACGAGCCGCGTCAGGTGTTGCGTTGGGTAATTCGCATACCAGTCTGGCAGTATGAGCCATACCAAGATGCAGATGGCCGCCCCGCAGGCGATCGCCTTGGTGGGTGCAGTCTTGCTCTGTTTCGATATTGGATCGGGAGCCAGGTCTGTGAGCGATTGCCATACCTGAACGATCCCATAGAGAAACAAGAGGAGTGCAACGACGAGGCCGGCCTTAAGCCACGGTGTGCTCGCGCGGTGAGACCACGCGAGTGTTGGCGTCAACAGTTGCAACAGCATGGTCAACGAAACCAGCGCCGCTGCGAGCATGGTCTGGTTGAGCAGCACATTACGCAGATAGATCGCGATGGCGGCGAGTGTATCGCCGCTGAGGAGACCCAGGCGCGGCGTTAGATAGGAGGCATACCTGCGCAGGTAATGGAGCGGATCGGGCTCGAGAAAACGCTGGAAGTCTGGAGGTGTAGCGCTTCTTGGGGAATTGCCATCCTCGGTGTTGTTGCCCAGGCAATTTTCAACATAGGCGAAGGATTTTTTGCGTTGCGTCCACGCAGTGAGCCAGCCGACAAGATAGCCGCCTCCGGAGATGCCTGAAAGGTAGTGGGCCTGCCTTAGAATGCCGGCGCGAGCTAGTCGCTGGGCGATGCCCAGACCGACAGAGGCGCTGCGGATGCCTCCGCCGGAAAAGGTGATGCCGAGGCGGTCCTCGACAGGTGATCCCGGCTTACCGTCAAGGCACAGATCGGCTGCAACGCTACGGGCATCGCATTGTGAGGCGATCTCTGCTCTTTCAGCTTGGAATATTTCGGCGAAGTTGCATGCTTCGTTGGGCATCTAGACCTCCGGTGAACTTGCGCGTGTCCGTTGCCTATCCAGGCCGGGCTACCAGGAAAAAAAGCTGCCGGAACGGATAAAGACCACGGTGAGAATGATAACGAAGACTATTTGCGACCCAGCGATAGCGTCCCCGATACCGACGCGGAGAATTGTGAGTTCGTTCAGGAACAATGCAAGCGTACAAATTTGACAATGCATGCGGCTCAGACTAAAAAAGAAGGTGCTGCGGTGATGGAGTTCACCTGTAACCGCTGCCCGTTGGACGGCTAACCGCCTTGTGAGATGGGCAGATGATGACTCCTGAACAGGGGATCCTGTTGAGGAGTTACGTCTCAGATTCCCGAACATTTTGGATCGAGTGGAAGGCCGCAAAGTTGCGTGTCTTTTGCATGTTTGGGAGATGATGCCAGAGATTAACAAACTCGACGCAATAGAAATGCTTGATTCGCGAGGGTGCCTGACGCTCGCAGTTACGGTAGCACTCAGCAGCGGTGCTAAAGGCATCGCCAAAGTCCCTTTGGGAGCATCGGCCGTCGCTCACGAAGGCGTCGAACTGCGAGACGGCGATAAGCTCCGTTACAGCGGTATGGGAGAGCTGCGAGCAATTCTTAGGGTTTCGCGCGCTACTGTATATGCGGCTTCAACCGCCCAAGCTCAGTGCGCGGGAGAGTCACCATATCAACGCTGGGAAACGTCGGCCAGGTTATATAAGGCAGTGATAATCGTATAGTCGTGCAGAGAGGAGGATCAGTTGCAGAAGTATTTTCTGGTTGCATTGGGCGGAGCGTTAGGCGCTCTGCTCAGATTCTGGGTCGGCACGTTTTCCGCAGGCAAGCTGGGAGTTAAATTTCCCTATGGCACGTTCATCATCAATATCACCGCTTGTATCATCATTGGATTCTCCCTTGAGTACCTGGGAAGGCATCTGGAGCTCGCTCCAGCGTGGCGCTACCTCATTCCCATTGGATTTGTAGGTGCCTACAGCACATTTTCGACCTTCGAGTGGGATATGTTCTCCAATTTACAGGCGGGGAACTTCTTCATCGTCGGACTATACCTTTGTTCGAGTATCATTCTCGGACTCGCTGGAATTTGGTGCGGGGTGGCTGTTGCGAGGGCTCTGCCATGAGGCCGAACAAAATCGTGGATCAAGATTAGCTGTAGATCAATTCCGATGCGACATCTGTGTTGCGCTGGAATTAGAAGAGGACGACGATCCGGATTCTGCCAAATGGGGGATGCTTGGACATGTGGCGGAGTTCCTGGTCTCGCAACGAGGTTTGCGTCTTTAAAGGAGCATCATGCTAAATATTGGCAAGGCTATCAAAGTATCCATTTACACCAGCGACGGTTCGTCACATCGCGGTGTTTCCACGCAAGCGAGCATTCTCGACTTCCTTTTTTTTCGGGGAGTGTCCGGTGCCACGGTTCTAAAGGGAGTTGCGGGGTTTGGTACCGATCATCATCTTCATACCAGCGATATTATTGCTGTCTCTGATCATCTCCCGATCAAGATCGAATTCATCGAGACAAGAGAGAAGGTCGATGAACTGATGGGGAAACTTGAGGAACTTGTCGGGTCTGGAATGATCGAGGTGCAGGAGACGATGATAGTAAAGCCCGCTGCGGTATCCCGGCGGGATGCGAATGCGGTTTCGGTTCCTGCCAAAATCGAGGGGAAGGCAAAGTTGATGCGGATCTATATCGACGAGGACGATCGATGGCACGATCAACCCCTCCATGAAGCTCTTCTCTCAGCGATGCGGGCCAATGATCTTGCTGGGGCAACGGTCTATCGAGGAATTCTCGGCTATGGAGCGGACCGGAAAATCCATAAAGAGATGCCGTTTGATCTGGGGCACGATTGCTCGGTCATGCTCTCGATCATTGATTCGGAAGAGAAAATGAACAGTATCATGCCTTTGTTGGACAAAATGATTCAGCAAGGATTCGTAGTGCTCTCTGATGTGGATGTGATTAAGTATACGCACCGTGCGCTAGAAGGAACCGAAGCGAAGGGGTGATCGATGAAGGAACAATTTCGCGCCAAAATGTTACGCATCCACTTCATTGAAGCAGACCGCTGGCACGGAGAACCATTGCACGAAGCCATCGTGAAGAAGTGCAAGGAGCTCGGTATCGCTCGAGCTATCGTTTACCGCGGCATCGAAGGCTTCGGGGCGAGCGCCCGCATCTATCACGCTCACACCCTTTCGATTTCGAAGAATGCGCCCGTGATGGTGAGCGTGATTGACAAGGAAGAACAGGTCGACAAGCTTCTGCCCCATCTGGACGAAATGATCGCAGGCGGCCTGATTGCTATTTCCGAGGTCGACGTGATTCGCTATTTTCGCGAGGAGCTTTGACTCACGTACAAGGGGAGAGATACCTCTGCGATGCAGCCGGAGTCGCCGGCGGTGCGGTTGGAGAGGCGTATGGATCCGTTGTGGGCGGTGGCGATCTGTTGCGCAAGGACGAGGCCGATTCCGGTGCCGCCTGGCTTCGTGGTGTAAAAGGGCACGAAGAGATTGGACTCGTTGAGCAGGCCTTCCCCGTTGTCGATGAGTTGCACGATGGCGTGAGTCCCGGATTTGAGCCAGGAGATTGTGACCTCCGGTTGTGCTCCGGAGTTTTCCCTCTGAAGGGCTGCGTCAGCGGCGTTGCGGATGAGGTTGATGAATAGCTGCTGCATTTGATCCGTGTCCGCCGCTACGGTGGCGGAAGGTCCTGCGACGATGCGGACTGAGAGGCGCGTTTCAAGCTGCGCGATTTTTGACAGCAGCGCTCCCAGAGGGATTGGCTGTAGATTCGGCGCGGGAAGGCGCGAGAGATGTTGATAGGCCTGCAGGAACCTGTTTAGCGATTCCGCGCGGTCTTCAATCACTGACAAACCTCTGTCGAAGCTGTTATCCAGAGCGGCGACTTCGCCGGATGACGAGGTTGCGCGTTGAACGCGAGAGCGCAGGCTGCCTGCAATGGATTTGATGGGGGTGAGGGAGTTGTTGATCTCGTGGCCGAGAACTCGTATCAGACGCTGCCAGGCGGAACGCTCCTCGTCACGCAGAGCCGCGGAGACATCTGTTAAAACAAATAATGTATGGGGCACGCCATGCAGTCGAAATGAGGTGTGATCGATGGACCACAGGCCTGCGGTGAGGGGCATCGCCGGATTTAGTTGGTCGGCCTCAGCAGCCCTGATTTGAGGCTTGCTGCCGCGATGAATGGGTTCGGCAAAGAGTCGTTCGAGGTGCAATTCTTCTGCCGTGCGACCAGTCGCTCTCGATGCGCTCAGATGGAATGCGGCTTCGGCGGAAGGATTGGCGAGACGTAATCTTCGGTCTGCGTCAAAGGCAAGGATGGGAGACGGCATTGAGTTCACAACGATCTCGACCAGGCTCAGTGCGTCGACGGCCGCGATGCGTTGCCGCTGCAGGGTGGAGGCCAGGGCGTTGATCTCGAGCGCAAGATCGCCCATGGAGTCGCCTCGGCGGGCGCCGCGGGCGCGAAAGGAAAAGTCATCCTCGCGAAGAGCTGCTACTACGTTCGACATTGTTTGGAGTGGGCGGATGATGCGCTCGAAGAGGAACGAGGTGGCGATGGCCAGGCCGAGAGCAACGATGCAGGAGGTTACTGCGGAGAACAAGATGGACGACGTCAGATTGAATGCGAGAGCTGCGGTGAGCGCAACCATTGGAACCGAAAGGGTTAGAAACCAAAGCTTCAGGCGTAGCTCAAACCGCAGACGGCGGGACCGGCTGCCCGTGAGCGGAAGACGCCTGGGACGGGCTGCCGCAGCGATGGATGCCGGCGCGCGTTGCGGTTGAGACACCGAAGTTTGGTCTGGGTTAGAGTCCATGTTTTTCGATGCGGCGATAGAGTGCGCCGCGGCTAAGACCGAGCGCTTCAGCGGCGAGGCTTACGTTTCCGCTGGTCCGCTTAAGCGCTTTGCGAATGAGGATGGCTTCGACTGCTTCGAGGCTAAGCTCGTCCATGCTCTGGGAGGCTGAGCGAGCGGCGCTGAGACCTAGATCGGCTACTCCGATATGGGAATTGCGCGCCATGAGGACAGCACGTTCTATCGCGTGATCGAGTTCCCGCACATTTCCGGGCCAGCTGTAGCTTAGGAGCATCTGGAGAGCCGCGGGTTCAAAACCTCCCAGGGCCTTCCGGTAGCGCGTGGCATAACGCGAAAGAAAGTGTGCGGCGAGAGCCGGAATATCTTCTCGGCGGTCGCGCAGCGGCGGAAGCCGGATCTCCACAGTGTTCAGACGAAAGAGCAGATCTTCACGAAAGTTGCCTGCGGAGCTTTCAGCCTGAAGATCGGCGTTGGTTGCGGAGAGCACCCGAACGTCGACTTTGCGCGTGGTGGAGGAGCCGACGCGTTCTAGCTCGCCGGTCTCGAGGACGCGGAGAAGTTTTGCCTGTTGACGCATGGGAATGTTGGCGATCTCATCCAAAAAGAGTGTGCCGCCGGTGGCAAGTTCGAAGCGGCCGATGCGGTCGGTTCGGGCATCAGTGAAGGCGCCTTTGACGTGGCCGAAGAGTTCGGACTCAAACGTGCCATCGGGCAAGGCTCCGGTGTTTACCGCGACTAGGGGGCGGTGAGCACGCTGCGAGAGGCGATGGAGGGTTTGTGTCACTACCTCTTTGCCGCTTCCATGCTCACCGATGATGAGCACGTTCGCATCGGAAGGGCCGATGCGGCTGATGAGGTTAATAACCGGCTGCATGGATGGAGCGGAGGCTATGAAGTCCGGCGCACCCTCGGCGCGGAGGATACGGTTTTCGGCCTCGAGCCACTCGGTTCGCTTCTGCGAACGATACAGATCGAGCTGGGTGCGGAGGACGGTGAGAAGGCGGGTGTTGTCCCAGGGCTTCTGGATGAAGTCGCTGGCGCCACGGCGCATGGCCTCAACGGCGAGTTGCAGATTGGCCCATGCGGTCATCACGATGATGGGGATATTTGTGTCACGGAGACGGATGGTCGTGAGGAGATCGAGACCCTCGGTGCCGGAGGTTGTGTCGCGGGTGTAGTTGAGGTCGATGAGGATACCGTCAAAGCTGGCAGACGCGATGCACTCAAGAACGAGCGCAGGGGTGCGGCAAGTCTCAAGCTCGTAGCCTTCTGGGCGCAAGAGAATATCGAGCGCCTCGAGGATGGAGGGTTGGTCGTCTGCGATGAGCAAACGGCCTGCGGACGAGTTATGGGTGGTCGGCATAGCAGGTCAATGACGGCGAACGAAATCCCTCAGGCACAAGCATAGCTGCATCCGGAGGGACGGAGAAGGAAGACTATTGAGCAGGTGCGCCGGCAACCTGCGCTTGCTGGACTCCGGAGCGCGCGGCGTCGATGGAGATGTGATTGGCTTCAAGGGTGCTGCCGGTGGCGCGATCAAGCTCGATACGGGCCTTTTGATAGGCGGTACGAGCGGTGACGAGCGCCGATTCGGCGGTCGAAAGATCATGTCTGCTGCTGAGGGTTTGAAACGCCGAGCCCGCGCCGAGTTTCTGTTCCTTAGCGGTGATATCGAATGTTTTCTGAGCCAGGTCGCGGGCAGTGGTCGCCGCGATGACACGAGCGCGGCTCTGATCGAGGGAGTACTCGGCGTTGCGAACCTCGATACGAATCTGCTTGCGCAGTTGCTGGCGGCGCAGTTCTGCCTGGCGATATTCCAGCTCCGATCGGTACTGGTCAGACTTGGCCACTCGATTGCGGATGGGGATGTCGAGTGATAGGCCGACGTAATAATCCGGCGCGGAGTTATTGAAGGCGTGAGCAATCTCTCCTGTGAAGCTGGCTGGGACTGATGAACCTGTGGAAGCAGCCGGATTGTTGAGGCCGCCCAAACCGGTGCCACCGTAATAGCCGGTAAGGCTGAGAGAGGGAAGAAGCGCATTTCGAGCTGCGGAACGGCTGATCGAGCGGTTCTTGAGGTCGATGTTGGACTCGGAAAGTTCGAGGCGGTTGTGGAGTGCTTCTGCGACGATGTCCGCGTCTGGCGCGGCGGAGCTGTTGGCGGGGGGGTCCACTGACACGCTGGCGAGGTCGGTTGGTTTGACGGGCATGGCTTCGAGAATTGGATCGTCGAGATTTTTTGTGAGGGCGTTTTTGATCAGGAGCTCCTGGAATTGGAGCGTGGAGCGCGCTATCGAGAGGTCCTCCTCGCGACTGGCTACCTCACCCTCGTCCTTAAGGACGTCGAGTTCGGGGATGGCCTGAAGCTGAAGCTGCTTGCGTGCGCTCGAAAGGGTCTGATTGGCGAAGTCGAGAGAGCTCTGCTTGACCTGCTCGTCTTCATACGCGTTGACGAGATCCCAGTACATGTCTTCAATTTGAGTGACAGTGGATACAACCTGCAGCTCAAAGGCTTGATCGGAGATCTTCTGGTCGTTGCGCGCGATACGGAGATAGCGGAGGTTTGGGCCGAAGCCAAATCCAGCCAGAAGTTGTTGCTGGAACTCGACGCGATAGTAAGTATCGAGCTCGGGGTCGAGAAATGTGTACGGACTGTTGGTGGTGACGCGATCGTTGTTTAGCGTGGCAGAGACGCGGGTGCCGGTGGGAAAGGCCTGCGCGAAACCAAAGTTCCCGACAACGGTGTTCTCGTGCAAGACGGGCGTGCCGTAGATGGAGAGGTTCGCTAGCGGATCTGTGTAGTGTTCGATGCCGGTGTTTGCAGTGAAGTCGGGATCATAAGAGGAGACCGTTGTGCCGGTGCCGAGAGTTGACTGAACGAGTCCGGATGCGCCGGTACCCGCGCCACCTGCTCCGCCGGTGGTACCACCTGCGCCTGCTCCGCCGGTGGCTGAGCCGAAGCCGCCGACGCCGCCGCCGGGCGTGTTTTGGACGATGCCTGTGTTCACGCCGCGAAAGATGCCACCGGCCTTGGTGCGTTCCACATCTGCTGCAGCGATGGGAAGGTTGTAGCGTGCGATGGCTAGATCGAGATTGTTCTCGAGCGCTAGGGCGATCGCGTCGGGGAGTGAGAGGTCGATGACGCCGTTGTGAATGAGGGTGTCGAGCCTTGGAGAGTTTGCGAGATTGGGTTGCGGGACGAGCGTGGCGCGATAGGCATTGATGGGATCCGCGGAGTGCGGGACGGAGAAGTCGAGGGATGGTGAGGGCGCGTTCGGTACCTGCGCGAGGAGGTGCGGAGACAGCAGAAGTATGAGGGCGGCGGTGAGCAGCAAAGATCGGTTGTTTGAAAGCTGTGTTGAGATCATTGGGCGGTTACTCCGGCAGCGGTGTTGAGGCTGGGGTTGGCGGTGTCGCGGGTGAGCCAGCCGTCGCGCAGCTCGATGGTGCGAGTGCCGAAGGTGGCGTTGAGATCGGAGTGCGTGACCTGCACGATGGTGGTGCCCTCTTCGTTGAGCCGGCGGAAGAGCTGCATGATCTCGGCGGCCTGCGTGGAGTGGAGGTTGCCGGTGGGCTCATCCGCGAGCAGCAGCGCGGGCTTGTGGATGACGGCGCGCGCGATGCCGACGAGTTGCTGCTGGCCGCCGGAGAGCTGCGAGGGGTAGAGATCCTTCTTGCCGACGATATTGAATTTGTCGAGGGTGTCGGCGACGAGGGCCTGGCGGTCGGAGCGGGGGATGTCTTTGTAGGAGAGAGGTAGATCGATGTTTTCGGCTACGGTGAGGTCGTCGAGCAGATGGTAGCTCTGGAAGACCATGCCGATGTGGCGGCGTGCGAGGTCGGCGCGTTGCTTACGGTTGAGGGCGTGGACGGGGGTGTCGTTGAAGAGGAATTCGCCGCGCCACTGGTCGTCGAGCATGGCGAGAATGTTGAGCAGAGAAGACTTGCCTGCGCCGCTGGGTCCCATGACGGTGAGGAACTCACCGGCGGCGATGGTGAGATGGATGCGGCGGAGGACGAACTCCTCGGTGTGGCCGCTCTTGTAACTGCGTTCGAGGTTGCGGATCTGGATCATGGATTCCTTTGGGTTGCTACTCGCTTGTTGACGCCGGTGTCTTCGGATTGAGGTGTTGCGTTAGTCGTGACGCAGGGCTTCGATTGGCTCTACACGCGAGGCGCGGGTTGCGGGGATGAAGCCTGCGACGAAGGCCATGACGAGCAGCAGAAGAACGGAGGCGGCGAGGGTTAGAGGGTCGGTTGGCTTAAGGCCATAGAGCATGGACTTGATGAGGCGAAGGAGTAGTAGGGTGGTGACGAGGCCGATGACTACGCCTGAGGCCGCGAGCCAGGCGGCCTCGCGGAGGACCATGGCGCGGACTTGCTCACGCATGGCTCCGAGTGCCAGGCGGATGCCGATCTCGTTGGTGCGCTGCGAGACGGTGTAGGCCATGATGCCGTAGATGCCTACACAGGCAAGCGCCAGTGCCAGTAAGCCGAAACCGGTGGTGAGCGAGGCGAACATGGTTTGGGTTAGCAGGGTTTCGTTGATCTGCTGCTGCTGGGTGCGGATGTCCGTGAGCGGCAGATCGGGATCGATCTGCGCGGTGACCCGGCGTAGTGCTGGGACTAGTTGGTCCGGCTTCAGCGGCGACCGGATGAGAAACGTAACGCCACCGATCTCGTGCTCCTGACGGTATAGCTCGAAGTGAACGGGGACAGAGGCATCCTGTAAGTTGCTGTAACGGGTATCGGCGCAGATACCGATCACGGTGATCCAGCGCGACGCATCGAGGCCGTCGGTTGCGAGACGGAACCGTCTGCCGATGGGGTTAGTGTTAGGGAAGAACTTGCGCGCCAGTGTCTGATTGATAACGGCGACAGGCACGGAGGTCTCCGTGTCAGTCGAGTTGAAGCTGCGACCGGCGAGAATCGGAATGGACATCGTGGAGAAGAAGCTGGGGCCGACCTTATCAAGATTGGCCAACAAGCTCGGGTCCTCCTTTTGCGACGAAACTAACTTGGTGCCCTCTACGTATAGATAACCGTTCCACATGTTGTCGGCGACAAGCGGGACAGCGGCTACGGTGACAGACTGCACCCCTGGGACGGTGGCGAAGGCGTCTTCAAGCCGATGCTGCAACGCGACATCCGTGGGTGCGGGATAGCGCTTCTCCGGTGGGTTAACTCCGACCAGTAACAGGTTGTCGGTGCGGAACCCAGGGTTGACGGCGTAGAGGTTGAGTACGGTGCGCAGAAAGAGGGCTGAGGAGATGATTAGCACGGTGGAGAGCGCAAGCTGAAAGCCGACGATGGTCTTGCCCGACCAGGCCGTCCGACGACGGCTGGCTCCGCGCGTGCCTTCCTTGAGTGCGGTGTTGATCTCCGCGCGGGTGGCTCGCCATGCTGGTGCGATGCCGAACAGAACACCGGTCAGAAGGGTGACAGCGGAGGTGAAGCCGAAGACGCGCCAGTCAAATGCGACGGCCATCTGGTCGCCGCGCCAGCCGCTGCTGTTGAGCCAAGGAAGGAGGTTGCGCCCGAAGTAGCCAAGGAGCAGGCCGGCGATGCCTCCCATGGCGGAGAGCAGCAAGGACTCGGTGAGCACCTGGCGGAGGATGCGCGAGCGACCGGCTCCGAGCGCCATGCGAACGCTCATCTCGCGTTGACGGCCAGTGGCGCGGGCAAGCATAAGGTTGGCGATATTGGCGCAGGCCAAGAGTAATACGAGTCCTGCGAAGCCCAGCAGCAGGTAAATCTGCTGGTGCTCTTCAAGCCTGGGCATGGAGTTGCCGTGGCTGCCATCCGAAAGCTGCAGATGGGGCATGGTGTCGTCTTTCTTGAGCGACATCGTGGCATGCACTGCGGCGCTGAGCGCTACGTTCATGGCCGCCTGGGCTCGTGCGTCCGAGACGCCTGGTCGAACGCGCGCCATTAGTTGCACCCACCATAGATCGGGTCCAAGCGGGTTGTCGTCCTTGCTTCCGGGATGCAGAACGGTGATCAGAGAGATCGGCAGAAAGAGTTGTGGTGCGATGCTTTGCGGATCGTCGGGGGTCTTGAATGACGGGGGGTTGACGCCGATGATCGTCACTGGAGTCATGTCGACGGTGATTGTCTTTCCGATCACATCGGGCGATCCGCCAAAGGCTGCGTGCCAGAAGGCGTCGGAGATTACTGCGACCGTTCCACTTCCCGGAACGCCGTCGTCAGAGGGAAGGATGGGACGGCCGAGCTCGGGCTTCAGTTGCATCTGCGTATAGAAGTTGCCGGATACCAACTCCGCTTGCGCGGCCCGGGCAGATCCGTTCGCTGTTACGTTGACGCTGCCGAGGCGCTTGAAAGCGAAGATCGGTTCGATCACGGAAGTATGCTTTTGCAACTCGCGATAGACAGGATAGGAGAAGGAAGTCGTCTTGTTGCCACTGTTGGCGTCCCCCCAGGAACCCCAGACTGAATGGATGGCCATGTGCTTGTCGCCGGTGACCGAGAGCATGCGCAGATCGTTGGGATGCGGCACCGCAAGTTTCACGAACAGCATCTGGTTGGCGAAGGAGAAGATGGTGGTGTTTGCGCCGATGGCTAGCGCTAACGATGCTACCGCGATGGCGGTGAAGCCGAGGTTTTTGCGGAACTGGCGGCAGGCGTAGCGAAGGTCCTGGAGGATCGTTTGCATGAGGGTCTCCTTATTCGGCGCGAAGGGCTTCTGTGGGGTTGACGGTGGCGGCGCGTGTGGCTGGGATGAGCGCTGCGAGGATCACTACCGCCGAGATCAGCAGGATCACAGATGCGATGGTCAACGGATCGGTAGGGGAGACACCGAAGAGTTGGCTGGTTAGAAACTGGCTGAGGCCGAGTGTGACAGGGATAGCCACGACAACGCCGATGGCGGCGAGACGGAGTACGTCGGCGAGAACGATGCGCGAGATGGCCAGACGGCTGGAGCCAAGCGCGATGCGGACACCGATCTCCCGGGTGCGTTGCGCAGTCGAGTAGGCGAGGACGCCGTAAAGGCCAATGCCGGCGAGCAGCGTGGCCAGGACACCGAAGGAGATGGCGAGAAGTTCGATCAAACGCTCGTTCGAGAGATCTTCGTCGATCAGGGCATCCATCGAGTGCAGGCCATCAAGTGGGAGGGCGCTGTCCAGCTGCTTCATCGTGTGGCGAATGGCGGTAATCGTTTGTGCGGGTGGCAGCGGGGTACGGAGATAAAAATAGAGCTGCTGGATACCGCGTTTTTCTGCGTACTGAGGGATGGGGCGAAAAAGCGATGGATCGACTGCGTCGCGGATGCCGGACTCTTTGAAGTCTGGGACAACACCGACGATTTGGGTGTCGTAGACCGGCTTATTGGGCGCACCGTCCGTTAGCGTCTTGCCAAGAGCGTTGGCCGGAGAGCCGTAGTAGCGCTTTGCCAGGGATTCGTTGATGATCGCGACACGAGAACCGGTGGCGGCATCCGCCGCGGTGATGTTTCGCCCCGCCAATATGGGTATCTGCATGCAGGGCAGGAATTGCGGGTTGATGTATGTCTTCTGCACATCTACCTCTTCGTCGGGAGGCGGAGTGTAGCCGGCAAGCGAGATATTGCCTCCGTGGGAGTCGCCGGTAAGCTCGGGTTGATCGGTCGCGGCAACGCATTGCACCCCGGGTAAAGCGCTGAGTTCGGAGGTTGCGTTCTGCGCCAGCTGGGTGATACGTGCAGAGGTGTAGCCCGCCAACACGGGGGAGACGGAAAACGAGACGAGATGCTGGGGGTTGAAACCGATGTTGAGCGCGCGCAGATTGTGCATGGTGCGCACGAAGAGCCCGGAGGCAATAAGCAGCACGACGCTGAGACCAATTTGAAGGCAGACGATTGCTCGCCTGAGACCCAGCACGCTTCCGGAGGAGCTGGACTTCGACCCACGTAGAGCGTTCATGAGCCTGGAGCGTCGCAAGTTTATGGCCGGGGTGAGCGAGAATGCCAGGCTGACCAAGAGAGCCACAACGAAAGTGAAGGCCAGGGCACGAAGATCGAGTGAAGATGAGAACGCTGAAGCATTGTCCAAACCTGTCAACCGATGAACAAGAACACGGAGTGCGATCGGCGCGAGGACCAGGCCGGTGACGCCTCCAAAGAGCCCGACGAGGAGGCCTTCGATGAGGAGTTGCACGATAAGTTTCGATTGCCCAGCTCCCAGTGCCGCACGCAACGAAAACTCGCGTTCGCGACCGGCCGAGCGCACCAGGAGTAGGCTGCCGACGTTGACTGAAGCAATGAGTAAGACCAGCAAAGCCATCGCCATGACAACCAGCAACGGGGTTTGGAACGAACTGCGCTGATAGGAGAAGCCGCGTGCGCCGGGCAGCACGAGAAGGCGGCTGTTGGTCAGGAAATCCTTGACGAAGTGAGGCGACTGGCTACCGAGCGCTTTCAGTTCGTCTGCGCGTAACGCGTGCCATAGGGGTGCCAGCGCAGCTTGCGCTTGATCGCGCGTGACGCCAGGTGACAGGCGACCAACGATATTCAACCAACGAGTCTTGTGCTCGGTAAGCTTCAAACCCTCATGGGGCGAAACAATACCCAGCATCGACATGGGGAAAAAGAGAGCAGGCGTTTCTCCCCATATCGCGGAATGAAAACCAGGCGAGGCGATGCCGACGATTTGAAAAGGGTAGCCGTTGATAGAGACTGTCTGGCCGATGATATTCGCGTTACCGGCAAGATCGTTCTGCCAAAAGCCGTAGGAGAGGACGGCGATAGGGTTAGCGCCGGGAGAGGTGTCGTCGGAGGGAACGAGAAGACGTCCACGGTAGGCTGGGGTACCGAGCAGGTCGAAGTAGTTGCCGGATACGATCTCGCCGGGAGCTATCTGCGAGGTGCCATGGAGTGTGAGCGCGACATCAATTCTTGACGTTGCAATGAAACCCTGGAGGCCGTGGGTCTTCGCCTCTGACTGAAGATTTCGGTACATGGGATAGGAAAAGTAAGCGGCCGTGTCACCGCCGAAGCTGCTGATGCGCCCCTGCCATGCTTCGCCAGTGCCTTCTAGTACGACAAGTTGCTGCGGATTTCGTACCGGCAGTGAGCGCAATAGCGCCTGGTCCAGTAACGAGAAGACGGCCGTGTTCGTCCCGATGCCCAATGCCAGCGTGAGGATTACTGTGAGCGCAAAACCGGGGGAGCGGCGAAGCTGGCGGAGGGCGAAGCGAAGGTTCTGGACGAGCGTCTGCATGGTGTCTCCTTATTCGCTGCGAAGGGCTTCTGTGGGTTCAAGTTGCGAGGCACGATGCGCCGGGATCAGGCTTGCAGCGACCGCGGAGATAAGCATCGCGGCACCGGCAATCGCGATAGCCAAGGCACGGTTGCCAAGGAGCGCGGCGGCCGTTGTAGCTCCAACGCCTACCGTGTCGGAGATCAGTCCGGCGATCAGGTTGCGCAGCGCGAAGCTGCCTACAACACCCAGCACCAGGCCAATCGATGTCAGCACGACGCCGTTTTTCAGGACCAGCATTAGAATCTGGGAGCGCTGTGCGCCTAGTGCCATGCGGACGCCCAGTTCTCGCGTACGCGAGGCTACCTGGTAGCTCAACAGACCGAAGAGCCCGATGAGCGTGAGCAGAAGCGCAAAACCCCCAAACGCTCCGGCCAGCCAGGAGAAGAAGCGTGGCGCCGCGACGCTGCTGTCCACAAAGCTCTGCATGGAGGCGAACTTCGCCACGGATATTTCGGGATCGACCGCGGTAACGGCAGCCGATGCGGCGGCGGCAAGATTGGGATCGGGGTGGCCGGTGCGCTCGACGGCGCGCAGCAGGAAGGTCGTGGAGAACCAGCCGTTGATCATTTTCATTTCGGCGTCGTTGATCTGCGCGATGGGTACATAGGCAGTCGGGCGAATCGCGTCCGCTAACGAGTAGTTATGTACATTTGTGACGATGCCGATGACGCGGCGTGGAGCCTTACCCATTGCGACGACATAACTACCGATGGCGTTGCCGCCTGGGAACCAGCGCTTCGCCGCAAGTTCATTGATCAGGGTGACCGGCGCGGAAGAGGAGTTGTCAGCCTCGGAGATGTCGTTACCCGCGAGTACCGTAGTCCCCGCAGTATGGAAGTATCCGGGAGTGATCATGCGTATTTCGGAGTTCTTGATCTGGTCAGGATGATCGGCCGGCCCTGCGCCGTCATTGAGCCCTCGGTCAAGCGGCAGGCCATTCACCGTGGCAACGCTGGCGACTCCTGGAATCTGCCGCAGGCGAGCTTCAACCGCAGAGATGAACTGCTGACTATGGGCAGCGGAGGCGTACGCGTCGCCCTTGAGGTTCACCTGCATAGCGTACAGATGTTGCTGCCGAACGCCTGATGGAATCGCGCGCATATTCAGGAAGGAGCTGAGCAGGAGGGCCCCTGCCGATAACAGCATGGTGGCGAGCGCCACTTGTGCGACGATCAGCGATCTGGCAAGGCGCTGCTGCGGCGCTGTTTCGCCTGCGGTGCGTGTAGTTCCGATGTGCGCTCCGACCGACTGCCGGAAAACGGTGAGAGCTGGGATGAGTCCGAAGAGGATGGTCGTTGCACAGCCGAGCAGTACGGCAAAGACGGCGACGGAAAGGTTCATCGGCGCGAAGTGCGTCTGGGGTAGAGGAACTGGGGATGCGTTCACCAACACGGGAATGACAGCCCATGCAAAAACAATGCCGAGAAGTGAACCAGCCAGCGCGAGGATAAGGCTTTCCGTGAGCAGCAGACGAAGGATCGTGACCCGGCTGGCGCCGAGTGCTGTACGTAGAGCGATCTCTGCGCGCCGAGCGATAGAGCGCGCCGTCATCAGTCCGGCTAGATTAAGGCAAGCCATCAGCAGCACGGCGAGCACGGCGAAAGCGAGCGCAAGCAGGCTCGAGCGAGCTCCACTCACTACGACCTGTTGCAACGGCCAGAGGAACTCCTGCTCGCGCGGAACACCCGGCGGCGTGTACTGCGCGTACCAGGGAAACTTCCTATAAATAGCTGGGGTGAGACCGCTCATCTCGGCTGCGGCCTGCTGGAGTGAGACGCCCGGCTTCAGCCGCGCGATCATCTGGTAGTTCGTTCCCTGGTAGCCGGCGTCGGCGGCCGAGAGATGTAACGGCTCCCAAAGGTCGGGATTGTCCTGCTCGGCTAGAGTCGCTGGCATTAAGCCGATT
>JBAVDD010000399.1:0-2401 GCA_049587035.1 Acidobacteriaceae bacterium
CGGGGGATGTGAGTTTGGTGCTGGTCTGAACGCGGTTTTGCGTGCGCGGGTGTCGTTTGAGCTGGGATTTGGGCGACTGTTTTGGGTGAGATGTGTCAAGGGGCCTTGACAGCGGCGGTTCTGGGCGAGCGGGGGAGCAGAAGCGCCAGCTTGCCGCGCTGGCAACGATGCCGGAGAGTGGGATTGATGTGTCGGATGCGCCGGAGCTTGCGGCGGCCAGGTGGAAGGATGCGGTGCGGGGGCGGTTCTATCGTCCGGTGAAGAAGGCGAGCCTGCGGCTGGATGCGGATGTGATTGCGTGGCTGAAGAAGGATGGCGAGGGGTATCAGACGCGCGCCAACCAGATGCTGCGGGAGCGGATGCTAAAGGACTTTGGTCTGTAAGTCCTGCGCGGACGGCGAGGGGCTTCGCGTGGCGGGTGGAGGTGGTTGCCGGCGGGGATGGTTGTGGCGGGGCGGAAGAGGGCAATTCAGTCGCTACGCCTGCGGCTTCGCTCCGGCCTTCGGCAGAGTGGAACCCCAACCATGCGCCAAGTGCTGCGCATGAATGGGTCGCCCGGGAGTTGTCTTTTAGAGTGACGGGGTACCAGTCTTGGAGAAGAATGTGGTGGGGTCGATCGAGATACCGATGAAGATGCGAATGTCATTTCCTGGTTTATTGAGAATATCGAGATTGCTCTTGTGGTAGAGCGTGTACTGCTGGAGATTAGCGTCAACACCGATGACGAAGGGATATCCGGGTAGCTTCGCGAAGCTTTCAATATCGAAACGAGGGATGAGAGTTTTCGAGGGGAAGTAGAAGTTTGTTGGGTTCATGGTTGGCGAAGGAGCGTACTTTCCAAGGTTGCATGAGGTGGTTTCGTTGATATTGGCGTATGGGTTCGACGATGTCTGTTTGCATACATAGCTGGGTAGTTCAGAGAACTCACCGAAGGTAATGAGAAACTGAGTGATGGTTTGGGGAGCCTCATCGGTGCTTGCGGAATATCTATCCCAGGCAATGCGCGATCCCATCGACCAGAAGTAATACGCGGAGCTGTAACTTGTGGAACTGACGTTGGTGGTGCTCGAGCTGGACGATGTTGAGGTGTTTGCGGTGGAGGGGTTTAGCAGCGTGCCAAAGCCTCCGCGGGCCAGAGGGGCGATCGTAAAGGAATCGACGTGTGTGTTCCAGCTGGTTGCTTTGAACGGTGCGTAAACACTGCCGACGGCACGGACTGCCTGCTGCGAGCTGAGGACGTTGGGAGTTACTGTTGCGGGAGTGTTGGTGCCCGTGCCTACCGGAGTGGTGGTCGTAGTGGCTGCGACGGGAATGGGGCTGAGGCGGATGTCGACGTTCGTCGCTAATCCGGGGCGAATTTTTTTGGTCGAGCTTCGGGGCGCTGCTGCAATCGCTGCAGCATCGGTAGCGGCGTCTTTCTGGGTCCTAAGCGTGGCTGTGGCTCGGTCAGCGGGGGCCGCAGATTTAGCCGCAGCTTCAGCCGCAGCGTCGGTAGCAGCGTCGGTCCTGGCCTTCGCCTCGGCCACGCTAAACGCACTTGTGGGTATCTCATCGGCTCGCAGACGGGAGTCATAACGGTCCAAGGCACGTACAAATGAGCTATTGAATCCGGCTTCGAGGTACTGCCCCGCGGTCGAAGAAGAGGTGCTGGATTGTTGATTGCTCGCCTGGATGCCGACCAGGAAATAGCTCCTGAACCGACCATAGTCATTCGGATCGGTGACCACAAGAGGTGTCGACCAGCTGGTGTCGGAGCCGGCCGTTTCTGAGAGACAAAGGGTGGTTCCAGCTACGAGGGCCTGCGTCAGAGGGATGGTTGTGGGGCTGGTTGACGTCAACGGAAATGAGGCGGAGGTTGTGGTGGGTGCTGCGGCCGTTCCGCTTGTGATCGCGGTCAACACGATCCTTCTGCTAACCACAGCGTTGCTGCTGGCTGCCGCTGGATCGCAGGTGGTCCCAACGTTGTATCCCACATCAAATTGATAGACGGTGATTGTGTCGGGACCCTTTCCCTGGACGAGGATCGACGAGCTTCCGGCAACAACCTTTGCGGCAAAGGTGGGGGTCGTAGTTGCACATGCGAGTGTCGATACGAGTGAGCAGGCGAGCGTGATGAAGCGAAGGACTATGCGTGAGTTCATGGGGAGCTCCAGGGTGAATATTTGAGTGGGCCCGGAAAGCCAAGTCTGTAACTCTGCGATAGGCGAATCCAGTTCAAATAGTTCAGGTGGAGCCAAGGGAGAACTTGGCATGAAATGTACTACGATAGCGTCAAGTTATGTAGCAGCGTTACGAGCCCGCACCTCTTCGGCTACTGTCGAAATAGGTGCGCAGCCCGCCTCGTGCGTCGAAAAGCAGGAGAGGGTTGTTTCAGAGCAACGCCGCAGGCTGAAGCCTGCGG
>JBAVDD010000400.1:0-3263 GCA_049587035.1 Acidobacteriaceae bacterium
CCATTTGTCCGTGGCCGTTGATGCGGCGGGGCGTGGAGATGGTTGCGGTGCCGGAGGCTTCATCGCCGGAGAATGTTTCGCGCTTGAGGTTGGTGAACGTGGTGTCGTTGAAGATGTCTTCGACGGAGGGAAGGCCGGCGGAGTAGAGGACGTTGACTTTGCCGGCGAGGGAGTTGCTGAGGCCGTCGAGGAGGCTGGTGGCCTGGAAGGGTGTGACCTGCGAGCTGCCGCCGCCGCCGGGTACGGCGGGCGAGGCGTCAGGGCCGATGACGGCGATGGTGTGGATGTGCGCGATGTTTAGCGGGAGGAGGTTGTTTTCGTTCTTGAGCAGGGTGAGGCTTTCGCGTGCGCCTTCGAGGGAGACTTCGGCTCCGTGCTGGTTGTCGAGGGAGATGTTGGTGTCGAGTTGAGGACGGTCGAGAAAGTGGAACATGAGGGAGACGCGGAGGAGGCGACGGACTTTGTCGTTGAGGGTGGCTTCGGTTACGGCTCCGCTTTTGAGTGCGGGGAGGAGGTTGGCGGCGTTCATGAAGGCGGCGTCGGGCATCTCGAGATCGAGGCCGCCGTTGGCTGCGGCTACGCCGTCGTAGGTGGCGACCCAGTCGGACATGACGAGGCCGTTGAAGCCCCACTGCTTTTTGAGGATGTCGATGTTGAGGATCTTGTTCTGGGTGGAGTGCTCGCCGTTGACGAGGTTGTAGCTGTCCATGACGGAGCAGACGTGGGCTTGTTGGACGGCGGCTTTGAAGGCGGGGAGGTAGAGCTCGTGGAGGGTGCGCTCGTCGATGACGGAGTTGATGTTGTGGCGATCGTACTCGGAGTTGTTGGCGGCGAAGTGCTTGACGGTGGCGCAGACGCCCTGGCTTTGGACGCCGTCGATGTAGCCGACGTCCATGTGTGCGGCGAGGTAGGGGTCTTCACCGAAGTACTCGAAGTTGCGGCCGTTCATGGGGGCGCGGTAGATGTCGATGCCGGGGCCGAGGAGGAAGTTGACGCCGCGGGCGCGCGCGTCCTCGCCTAGAGCAACGCCTTCACGCTCGGCTAGTTTGGGGTCCCAGGTGGCGGCGAGCGCGATGCCGGCGGGATAGGCGGTGGAGGGTCCCCAGGTGCGGACGCCTAGAGGGCCGTCGGACATTTTTAACTGGGGGAGGCCGATGCTGGGAGCAGCGAAGGTGAACATGCTGTCGTGGCCGCCGATGAGTTGGATTTTCTCGGCGGTGGTGAGCTTGGCCAGCATGGCGTCGATGCGGTGTTCGATAGCGGGCGAGTCGGGGGCCTGGCTGTCGGATACGGGCGATTGCGCGAAGCTGGATGTCGCTAGAGGCAAGAGGAGCAGAAGAGCAGGAAGCAGGGCAGAGCGACGCGTCATGGGGGGCTTTCCGAGGGAGATGGGAATGTGTTGCCTTTGGTGACGAAGAGGAGCGCCAGCAGAGGACGGACAAGGTTAGCAGGTTTGCGAAGCGAGCTTCAACGCCAGCGATGACGGGGGCGTTCACGGTTCAGTCCACGGGCTACTTGCATCACAGAGTGCTGACGGGAGCAGAGTATAAGGAGTCAGGCCCCGTGGGTGACCCCAGATGATCTTTCAAGACCGCGCCGATGCGGGACGACAGCTTGTGAGGCTGTTGGCGTTGTTTGCTGACCGCTCGGATGTTGTTGTGCTTGGAGTGCCGCGGGGTGGGGTTGCCGTGGCGTGCGAGGTGGCCGCGGCGCTGCAGGTTCCGCTGGATGTGTTTCTGTCGCGGAAGCTGGGTGTGCCGACGCAGCCGGAGCTGGCCTTTGGCGCGGTCGCTGCAGGGGGTGGGCGATATGTCGATGCGGGGATGGTGCGGGCCGCAGGGGTCACGGAACAACAGGTGGAACGCGTCACGGCGGAGGTGCGGTCGGAGCTGGATCGTCGGGCCGCGTTGTATCGCGGAGCGCGGTTACCACTGCAGGTGGAGGGCAAGACGGTGATCCTGGTGGACGACGGCATTGCGACGGGCGCTAGCGTGTTTGCAGCCGTCGAGGCCCTGCGGGGGATGAAGCCCGCAAAGCTTGTGCTGGCCGTGCCGGTGGCTCCGCGTTCGACATCGGTGTGGTTGAGAACGGTGGTGGATGAGTTCGTCTGCCTGGACCTGCCGGATCCGTTCTATTCCGTGGGGGCGTTCTACAGAAACTTCGCGCAGGTGGAGGATGCAGAGGTCATCGATCTGTTGCAACGTGACGATCTGTTGCAACGTCACGCGCGCACTGACGGGTGCGGACTGTCAGGATGATGAAGAAAACGAAGAGCGGTCCACGGCGCTCTTGCCGGGACCGCTCTTCGTTTTTGGTTCGTGGCTGTGGCTTAGTGCTTGGCCAAGCGGGCACCGGATGCTTTGGCTTCCGACTCGGTCATGAACTTGCCGTTCTTGGTGGTGCCGTACTCCTTGTCACTGGAGTTGTGGTAGACCTTGGTGTTCAGGTTGACCCAGACGAGGCCCCTGGACCTGGCGGATGCAATATCTCCGGAGGCCGGTGGCGCCATGGCGGGCTTGCTCATTGAAGTCCTGGAGGACTTGGCAGGCATCGACGACATGGGCGTGGACGCCGCCGGCTTCGGCGACATGTGCATGGATGACATGTGCTTGGAGGAGTCCGTTGAGGTCATGGGCTTGGGCATCGGCTTGGAGGTGGCCATCTTTGAATTGGTCTTAGCGGCAGACTTGGCCGCGGCCTTATCTGCCTTGGCTTTGGCCTTGGCGGCGGCCTTGGCTTGCGCCTTGGTCTGGGTCTGGGCGGATGTCCGGGCGGTTGGTTGAGCCAGGGCCGTCATGGGCAGAGCGAAGAGGAGGGTGGCTGCCAAGGCCGAGCCGAAAGCGAGCCGTTGAATTATTTTCATATTGTTTAGCGCTCCTTCTGAGGTGTTCGGTGGTGCGATGAATGCATGGACGGGACGGCGTGGCAGCTCTGGTCAGGGTTTGAAACCGGCGCTGCTGGTGCGCTCTACTTGCCCTTGTTGGCGATGATGAGGTTCGCGATCTTGTTGTAGGTTGCAGCGGGAACGATGTGCCGGGTCTTGAGCTGCATCTTGTTTGCGTAGGGGCGGCCGGCGATGATCTTGGCGGCGTACATGTCACCAACACCAGGCAGCGCCTTGAGCTGGTCCTTGGAGGCAGTGTTGATGTCTACGAGCATGGGGGCGGGGGCGGCGGCAAGTGCAGCTGCATGCACTGCGGGCGCGGCGGGAGCAGCGGGAGCAGCGGGAGCAGCGATCGTGGGGAGCGCGCCGAGCAGAAGGC
>JBAVDD010000401.1:0-7469 GCA_049587035.1 Acidobacteriaceae bacterium
GCCACCTTGCTTGGCAGCATGACACGAGTTGTTGGTGGATGGCTTTCAGATAAGTTCGGCGGCATCAATGCGCTGTATGGTGTCTTTATCGTCACCGTCGGCGCACTCGGCGGATTAGCCAGCTCGCCGACACTTGGGATCACGGTCACGCTTTTCATGATCAGCTTCGCAGCTCTCGGAGCAGGTAACGGGGCACTCTTTCAACTCGTACCCATGCGCTGGCCACTATCAACCGCGATCGCGGGCAGCATGATCGGAGAAATCGGCGCACTCGGCGGCGGGATCCTTCCCAACGTTCTCGGGCAAAGCAGGCAGCGAACAGGTTCGTTTGGTGCGGGTTTTGCAGCTTATGCAGCGTTCACGTTCGTGATGATGATCATGCTTTACGTCGTATCTCGTAAATGGACCAGGACATGGGTTGGTGCAGGCGGACGCGTGCTCATGACAGCCCCAGAAGAATCAGAAGCGGTGGTTAGCGGTGAAGGTCTTCTAACTACCACCTAAGACACACGCCATCTTTATGCGCGAGGTCGCCCCTCTGAGCTAGTCCGTCGCATACACGTATCGATATAAACCACGAACAATTCGTCTCTCATGAGACAGATTTGAGGATTTCCTTGAAGAGACTTTATGATTCGGTGGCTTTCGGTCAGCTGATCCATGCTTCTCCTCGCCCGCTACGGCCTGCGGTTAAGCTCTGATTGAGACAGCGCGAGCGACCGATGTCGCACTATCGACGATTCTGCGGCGGCCTGCGTAAGCCATCACTCCGGTTGCCAGCGCGGTACCTGTGCACCAACTACACAGCTTGCCGAAGCAAATTACCTGCCGTCCTGAGTTGACGGACGCTGCTCCTGCGTCCAATGCGAGCTTCACGCCCAGTGCTCGCGTGTAAGCTGTATTGCGGTAGCTCAACACGATGAGAGCCAGGGTGCTGCCGTAGCTAGCCAATCCCAATAGGCCATCCGGAATTCCCAGCGGATGGGCCACCTTCGATGACGTTATCTTTTCTGAGGCAAAAATATTCCCCGGCGGATCAGGGAGATGATCGATCTTCCCGAGCTGGTAGAGCGAAACAACTACGAGTGTGGCGATTGCGGTGCAACACGCCCCAAGCATCAAAGCTTCGCCCTCGGTCTCAACCCTGGCCGGCAGCTCTTCAAGACGGCTCATGATGACATCCGCTTTGAAGCGAACGCAGCGCCGACGGCGGACAGCGCTAGCGCCGCACCGAGCATGAACCAGCCGCGATGCAATGTCACAAAGACCTCGGCACTCGTTCGAGAGGATCGATCGGAAAACTTTCCGCGCGCGCTGTGGATTCCCGGTACAAACGCGTACAGATTATTTGGAGCGTCTGGGTCTCTTTTTTCACCCTGAATTTGCTGTGATTTGTAACCTGTTTTGCCGAGATACCTATCGAGAATGCCCGGAATAAACTTTTGACCGACAATCGCGAGGACCGTCGGGGACCCTACCCAGTATTCTCTACGAGGCCTCTCAACAGTTCCCGCTTCCACCACTACTTCAGCGGTAAGCTCCGGCTCGAAGATAGGAGGGACAGGCTGCGTGTCGTCAGGCATGCGATTCTTCACCCAGTTGAATTGCGTCGTGTTCATCGCCGGCATCTGGATCGTAGTGATCCGCACGTTGCTCTCGTCGTGATGCAACTCGCAACGCAACGAATCGGTGAAGCCGTTGATCGCGTGCTTGCACGCGCAATATGCGGACTGTAGGGGAATGGAACGGTAGGACAGGGCCGAACCGATCTGAATGATGGTGCCTCGATCCCTTGGGATCATGCGCCTCAAGGCTGAAAGCGTACCGTGCACGAATCCTAAATACAGGACGTCCGTAACGCGTTTATAGTCGGAAGGCTCCATCTCTTTCACTGGGGAAAAGACACTCACCATCGCGTCATTTACCCAAACATCAATGGGGCCGAACTCCTCCTCGACACGAGACGCTGCTGCATCGACGGCAGCCGCGTCGGATACATCGACCGGCAGAACCAGCCCTCTCCCGCCGAACGCCTCACACTCCAATTTGGCGGCGTTCAGCGCTTCGGGGTTTCTTGCAAGCAGACCAACCGAAGCTCCTCGCTTCGCAAATCCGTGTGCGATAGCTCTCCCCAAACCAGCGGATGCACCGGTGACCACAACCACAAGATCCTTCGACATAGCTGCTCCCTGGCATACAGGTTCAACGCCATCACCGATAGGATGCAATCTTTGCCTTGAGATTTGTAGAGATGCATTTGAGATCGGACTTCCGCAGCCAGAGTCTCCACGCATACAACTCGCTCCACAAGTAGCCTCATCACATAATCGTTCGCAGTAAGTCTGAGGTGATTGCATGCAGGTCGACCCAGAGCGGCGTAGCCGGCTGGCGTGTGCGCTCACGAATGCTGGTCTAGACGCCATAATATGCAGTGCCGCAACTGACGTTTTGTTGTGCACCGGGTATTGGCCCGTCATGTCGATGAGCTTGTCGGTATTCACGGCGGACGGTGAGGTTCATGTCATCCTGCCCGAAGATGAGCAAGAGTTGGCCGAAGCGACTTCAAGGGCGAAGCTCCTAACGTACAAGCCAAGCTTATTGGACAAAGTCTCGAATCTAAGCACACAGCTCCGCGCCCCTCTTGCAGAGCTCGGGCGACGCCTGCACCTCTCTAATAGCAAAATTGGGATCAGGATGAATTTGACTCTTCAACCGGAGCCGTATGTAGTTTCGACCAATTTTCATGGTTCGCTAACGGCGCTGATCTCTTCTGTGCTGCCCCAAACGAAGTTGCTCGGATGCGACGATCTTTTGGAAAACCAAAAGGCCGTCAAGACCTCGTCGGAGCTGGCGCATATCTTGCAGTCAGTTCGTTTGGCCAGTCGGGGGTTCAACGCTGCAGAGGCTTGTATTCAGCCACGCTTGATTGAACCTCAAGTCGCGTCCATAGCTCGGTCCGCCTTCGATTGCGCCTTTGAATCTGATTCCATTCAGCGCAGTTACGGTTCCTTCTATTGCATGTCTGGTCCCAACTCGGCGAAGGCGGGTGTCGCCTATGCCAGAACTCGACGTCGAGAATTGTTGGACGGTGATCTGGTCATGATTCACGCGAACACCTGCGCCGACGGCTACTGGACGGATATAACGAGGACCTACAGCGTCGGTGAGCCAAGCGGACGCCACCAGGAAATACGATCCGCCATTAAAGAAGCCCGCCATGCCGCGCTGGATGCGATCAAGCCGGGAATAGCAGCACGCGAGGTCGATCGAGCGGCGCGTTCTGTAATGAGCGCACATGGCTTTGGAGATGCATTCCAACACGCCACCGGGCATGGAGTGGGATATGCAGCAGCAAATGCGAACGGCCTGCCTCGAATCCATCCCTGCTCGCCGGACACTCTCCAGGAGGGAATGACGTTCAACATCGAACCCGCTGCTTACTTCGATGGATATGGCGGAATGCGGCACTGTGATGTAGTTGCAGTCACCGAGACCGGCTACAAGGTTCTATCGGACTTCTAGGAGCAAAGTGATTTCGAGTGCAATCATCACGGGCAGCAGCGTCAGGGTATACACGGTGCCCACGGATGCGAAAGAGGCAGATGGAACCTTCGCCTGGGATAGTACGACCATGATCCTCGTGGAACTGGAAGCTGCGGACCTGACGGGGTTGGGCTATACCTATGCCGATGCAGCAACAGCCAAAGTTATCAGTTCCCTCCTTGAAGCCGTAGTCGTCGGCAAGGATGCTTTCCTGCATGGTGGAATCCTGCAATCCATGTTTCGCCATGTCCGAAACTCCGGAGAGACTGGCGTCACTCGCATGGCTGTTGCAGCCATCGACAATGCGCTGTGGGATTTGCGCGCGCGGATCCTTGAGACGCCACTGGTCTGTCTGCTTGGGCGAGTGCGCGATGGTATCCCGGTCTACGGAAGCGGGGGATTCACTTCTTATAGCGATAAACAGCTCGCGGATCAGTTAGGAGGGTGGGCTTCGCAAGGGCTGGAGATGGTGAAGATGAAGGTCGGTACCCATCCTGACGACGACCCTCGGCGAGTCGAGGTTGCACGAAAAGCGATAGGTGATTCGACAAAACTCTTCGTCGATGCGAATGGGGCATACACGCTTACCCAGGCGCTGGAACTCGCCCAAGTCTTCGCCGACGGGTCTGGCGTCCGATGGTTTGAGGAGCCCGTCAGCTCCGACAACCTGGCCGGTCTGCGGGCCTTTCGCGAGCGCGCTCCTGTGGGTATGGATACCGCAGCAGGGGAGTATGGCTACACCGCCTGGTATTTCGCGCGAATGCTCGACGCGGGCTCTGTCACCGTCCTCCAGGCGGACGTTACCCGATGCGGAGGTATCAGTGGATTTCTCGACGCTGCCGCACTCTGTTGGGCGGCAAACGTACCGCTCTCATCACACTGTGGTCCCAGCATGCATCTACATGTATGTTGCGCAGTACCGCGAGCGATTCACATGGAGTATTTTCACGATCACGTCCGGATCGAGGAGATGTTTTTCGATGGCTTCTGCAAACCCGTGAAGGGAATCATGTCGCCAGACCGGAGCCGGCCCGGCAACGGCTTGGAATTGAAAGAGAAGGATGCCGCACCCTATTTGGTTTGACGCTGCTCATTGAACCCGACCACAGTTAACAAGCGCGTTTCGACGCAAAATTTGAAGGGAGTTGCAACATGGCCAAGCAGGTATCCGATCTTATTGTCGAACGGCTGATCGAATGGGGTGTGGACACGATCTTCGGTTTTCCCGGCGACGGAGTCGACGGATTCTTTGAGGCGCTTCGCACGCATCAGGACAAATTGAAGTTCATTCAGGTTCGACATGAGGAGGCAGCGGCGTTTGCTGCAGTGGGCTATGCCAAATACACGGGCAGACTTGGCGTGTGCTGCGCGACCTCCGGCCCAGGTGGCGTTCATCTGCTCAACGGCTTGTACGACGCGAAATGCGATCTCCAACCTGTGCTGGCCATCACCGGCCATACCTTTCACGATCTGATCGGCATGGACTATCAGCAGGACGTGGATCTGGACAAGTTGTACATGGATGTCGCTGAGTTCAACGAGCGCGTGATGGGACCAGCGCATGCCGTCAATTGCGTTGACATGGCGGTTCGCACAGCCTACGGGCGTCGTGGGGTCAGCCACATCTGCATTCCCAAGGACATACAGGAGTGGCCGGTCACAGACAAGCACCGCAGCAATGCAAACGTAAAAGGTCACAGCGGAGATTGGAGCGCACCCTCCTCCGCCGTGCCTTCACTGAGCTTGCTCAAGCAGGCTGCCAATCTGATCAATGATGGCTCGCGCGTGGCTATCCTCGCGGGCCGTGGCGCGATGCACTGCAAGGAAGAATTAACGCAACTCGCCGAAACCGTCGGTGGGCCAGTGATCAAGCCATTGCTTGGAAAAGCTGTTCTCCCCGATCGCAGCCCCTACACGACCGGTGGCATTGGTCTTCTCGGAACCGCACCCTCTGTCGATGCGCTGGAAGAGTGCGATACGTTCATCATGATCGGCACCAGTTATCCGTATATCGAGTTTCTTCCCAAACCGGGTCAGGCGAAGTGTGTACAGATCGAGCTCGATCCAACCCGCATTGGGCTGAGGCATCCGGTAGACATCGGCTTAGTCGGCGATGCGAAAGCGATCCTTATGGCATTGCTGCCCATGCTGAAGGCAAAGAACAAAAAGTTCCTCAAGAAATCGCAGGAGCGAATGAAGTCCTGGTTCGAGCTGATGGAAGAACGTGCCACCCGCAAGGACATGCCGATGAAGCCGCAAGTCGTGACCCACACGCTTAACAAGCTCCTGAAGGATGACGCAATAGTCTCTTCTGACAGCGGCACGATAGCCACCTGGACCGCGAGATACGTAGACATTCGAGGCACGATGCAGTTCTCGCTCTCTGGTTCACTGGCAACCATGGCCAACGGGCTTCCCTATAGCATTGGCGCCGCCGTGGCTTATCCGGGCAGACAGGTCGTTTGCGTTGTGGGCGACGGCGGACTGACGATGCTGATGGGAGAAATCGTGACCTTGGTGAAGTACAAACTCAACGTGACGGTCATCGTCATCAAAAACAATGTGCTCGGTCAGATTAAGTGGGAACAGATGATCCTGGAGGGCAATCCAGAGTTTGGCGTGGAATTGGAGCCCATCGACTTTGCGATGGTGGCAAAGGCTTGCGGGGCTCGTGGATACACCATCGAACGGCCTGAAGAAGCAGAGCAAATACTTCGCCAAGCGCTCGATGGCGACGGACCAGCAGTGGTGCAAGCAGTTGTCGATCCCAATGAGCCGCCCATGCCGGGAAAGATCACCACGGAGCAAGCGATCAAGTTCGCCGAGGCGTTGGTTCGGGGGCAAAAGAATGCGCTGAAAATCATCAAGACTGTTGCCACAGACAAAGTTCGCGAGGTGATTTAGCCAATGCTGGAAGAGGCCTCACTTTCATTGCGGCATCCAGCGCGCGACGCGGCCATTGCTGTCAATCGGATTCGGGAGGGCCGATTTCAGCGCTGCCTTTCCCTTCTGACCGCGGCGACGAGTATTGTTAGCGGACTCGAAGTTGCCTACGAACATTACCGCGGTAGTTATAGCCGGCGCGTGATGTATACCCCTGTGATACTGAGTGTCCTGCTCGCCGCCGCTGGGCTTGCGGGCTTCTTCAGCCGGCGCGCAGCGAGGACCGTCCTTCGACTGGTCTCCGTCGTCACGCTAATCGACGCTGGCGTTGGCTTCTATTTTCATGTTCGAGGCATTCATCGCAAGCCTGGCGGATGGCGTCTACCAATGACAAACATGATTATGGGGCCTCCAATCTTTGCGCCGCTGTTATTCGGAACAAGCGCCTATCTCGGATTGATTGCCTCCTACCTGCAGCGCGAAGAAGCCGAGGGAGCTCCGTCAACTTCCGGCAAGGATGGTTGGTTAGCAAGATGTCTGCCCTCAAACGAAGGTCGCGAATTGTTATCCGCGGAACAGGATGAGAGAGAAGGCAAGTTTCAGCGACAGGTAGCGATCGTTACCGGCATCAGCGCGCTTTTGAGCGGCTTTGAAGCGTACTACTCGCACTACAAAAATAATTTCCGCTACTGGGTGCAGTGGACTCCAGTAGCCATCGCTCCCATGCTCGCCTTTGCTGCATTCTCATCGGTGAAAAGTCCACGCATGGCCAGGACCGCACTGCCTGCTCTCTCCGCAGTTGCCTCTGTGGACGCCGCTGTTGGCTTCTTCTATCACGGACGTGGCGTTCTGCGCCGCCCCGGAGGTCGAAAGCGGCTTCTCTACAACATCATGTACGGTCCGCCAATCTTCGCTCCCTTGCTCTTCGGAGCTGCCGGAATGCTGGGAGGCCTTGCCAGTCTGTTGCGCAGGAGGACGAGATGAGTTCAAGCAGTGAGACAGATACGACGTTGCTGCCACGCGATGCTTCCACGGGCGAGCCT
>JBAVDD010000402.1:0-13846 GCA_049587035.1 Acidobacteriaceae bacterium
GCGCTGGGCTTTACAACGAACCATCCGGCGCCTGGTTGCCGTCGATCACGTTCTAATCCGAATCTGCAATCGAGCGCACAACAGCGCCCATACTTTTTACGGATCGCGGTTGCTCTCTCTGCGCCCCTGGAGCATTCGCCCTACAGGTACAAAGTTGTCATCTCGACCGGAGCAGGACTGTTCTATCGTCCTGCGCAGTGGAGAGACCTGCAGCTCTGCTGGCGCTGCCTCTACAGCATCAGGGAAATGCGCTAAATCCCCGCAATCACACCAGCCAGCAACGCCGTCCGTTCCACCAAATGTCCCACCACCAAATGCTCATGCGCCGCATGAGCCCCCGCACCCACCGCACCCATTCCATCCAGCGTCGCAACACCCATCGCGGCAGTAAAATTCCCATCCGACCCCCCACCGGTAGCCGCCTCCTCCAACTCCAACCCCATCTCCCCCGCCAACTTCTTCGCCAGCCGAAACAGCGCCACCGTCCCAGCCTTCCTCTCCATCGGTGGCCGATTGATCCCACCCGTCACCGTCAACCGACAAGCCTTGTCCGTAACCCTCAGCCCCCGAAACATCCGCTCCACCCGCGCCGCATCCGACGCCTTCGCAATCCGCACATCCACCTCCGCCACGCACTCCGCCGCCACCACATTCGACCGAGTCCCCCCCGCAACCACTCCCACATTCACCGTCAACCCCTTACTCAAATCCGTAAAGCCCGACACCTTCTCCACCAACCGCGCCATCTCCCTCACGGCCGAGTGCCCACTCCCAAAGTCCACCCCCGCATGCGACCCCACGCCCTCCACCCGCAGCCCATAGTTCCCCACACCCTTGCGAGCCGTCTTGTAAGCCAACCCCTGCGCCGGCTCCAGCACCAACACCGCCGCGCACTCCGCCGCCAGCTTCTCAGTAATAGCTCGCGAAACCGGACTCCCCACCTCCTCCTCGCTAACCAGCAACAACGTCACCGGTCGCTCAGCCTCCAACTCCCGCAGCGCCGCAACCGCCTCCAGCGCCATCACCACCCCAGCCTTCATATCCAGAACTCCCGGCCCAAAAAACTTTCCCTCAACTTCCCTCCAGGGCATCTTCGCCAGCGTCCCCATAGGCCAAACCGTATCCAGATGCCCCAGCAACAACACCCGTCCGCGCTTGCTCCGCGCCGTCCCAAACCGCAGCTCCAGCACATCCCCAAACGCTTTCTGCCGATGCCGCTTCACCTTCCCACCCAGCGCCTTAGCCCACCCAGCCACCAAATCCACCGCTCTATCCACCGCCGCCTTATCTTCACTAGGCGACTCCACCTCCACCAACTCCCGCAACTTGGCCTTTAGCCGTCCCTCACTCGCCCGAACCACCCGCTCCAAATCCATCATTCGCATGCCAATACCCTACAGCGACCAGCCCCCACCCCGCATCTTTAAACTCCCTAATAGCTCCCACGCCGCGCCCGCACCAAACGCCACACCTGTGGTAAATTTGCCACACTCCCACTTTGCTACCCTAGGTATAGCCTTCCATTGCAGCCCTCCCAGCGAGAAATCCGTCTGTCCAACCATCCCCAACTCGAACACACGATCCACTCCCCCATCGACTTCCAGGGCATAGGCCTTCACTCCGGCGTCAACGTCGCCATGCGTCTCATCCCCGCGCCCGCCGGCTCCGGCATCGTCTTCCGCCGCTCCGACCTGGACAACTTCGAGATTCCCGCCACCGGCCGCAACGTCGCGCGCGTCTCCTACGCAACCTCCCTCATGCGCCAGGGCGTCCTCATCCAAACCACCGAGCACCTCCTGTCTGCTCTTATCGGCCTCGGCGTAGACAACATCATCGTAGAAATCGACAACCTCGAAGTCCCCATCCTCGACGGCAGCTCTCTCCCCTACGTCTCCGCCATCCTGGCCGCCGGTCTCAAGCGCCAGCGCCGCAAGCGCGAGTACATCCGCATCCTCAAGCCCATCGAAGTCCACGAAGGCTCAAAGTTCATCGGCGTCTATCCCGGCGACGGCTACTCCATCCACTACTCCATCGACTTCCCCGAACCCATCGGCCACGACACCTTCATCGGAGACCTCGAAGCCGGTGCCTACGCCGATCTCATCGCCCCCGCCCGCACCTTCGGCTTCAAAGAAGACGAACCCATGCTCCGCGACATGGGCCTCATCCGCGGCGTATCCGACGACTCCGCCATCATCGTCACCCGCTCCACACCCACCAACCCCGGCACCGTCCTAAACGGTCCCCTCCGCTTCCAAGACGAGTTCGTCCGCCACAAAGTCCTCGACCTAATCGGCGACCTGGCCCTTGCCGGTCGCCGCATCTGGGGCCGAGTAGTAGCCGAGCGAGCCGGCCACGCCATGCACACCGCCCTCGTCCAACGCCTGCTCCGCGACCGCTCCGCCTGGGAGCTGGCCCACCGCTTCGAAAACACCAGCGAAGCAAAAGCCGAAGCCACCCCCGCCAACCGAACCACCCGCGCCGCAACCCTCCAACCCACCCACGCCTGAACCAGGCAAACCACCAGCTACAAGCAAGCAACGAGTAGCTAGAAGCTAAGAGCCAGAAGCCAGAAGCCAAAAATGATCGCCGCCATAGCCCTGGGCTCCAACCTCCCCTCCCCCATCGGCCCTCCCGAAGCCAACCTCCGCGAAGCCATCCACCGCCTCGCCACTCTGGGCCACATAACCGCAATCTCCACCTTCCACAACACCGACCCCGTAGGTTACCTGGACCAACCGCGCTTCCTGAACGCCGCCGCCGTCCTCGAAACCAACCTCTCCCCCCTCGACCTCCTCCACCACCTCCTGGCCATCGAGCAAGCCATGGGCCGCGACCGCTCCACCGCCCTACCCAAAGGCCCCCGCATCATCGACCTGGACCTACTCCTCTACACAGACAACACCGGCACACCAGCCATCCTCACCACCTCCGAGCTAACCCTCCCCCACCCCGCTCTACATCAGCGCCGCTTCGTCCTCGCCCCGTTGGCCGAAATAGCCCCCAACCAACAACACCCCACCCTCCACCGCACCATAGCCGATCTCCTAACCCACCTCCCCAAACAAGAAAGCCCCGACCAACCCTAGGCCGGGGCAATCTCAAACCTCTCGCAACTCTAGAATGGCATCCTCAACGTAAGAATGGTCTCGTGGTTGAGCGTCTTGAACCGTGTCACCGCGACCTCTTCGCCAGCGCCAAACGTCAGCCCCAACCGCCCGGGCTTCCCATTCGCATCATGCGTAAGTGCAACCCGCCCAATCACCACGCCCGCCGTCACATACGACGCAACCTTCCCATCGTTTGCTCCGCCGTCATAAAAGCTGGTATTGGACTCAACCTCCGGCCAGAACAACCGACCCAACCCCGTCTTCGCCGCGCGATACTGCAACGTATTGTTCCAGGCGATCGTATGTCCCAGCCCGTGCGCATTCGTCACCGGCAGTGACACCCCAGCCGTAGTCGTATACGCCCATTGCCCGTAGCCCTTGCCCATCGCCAGCGTAGGCGTCACCACCGCGCAGCAGCTTCCATTGCCATTCTTCCCCGTAGGCACCGACCCCGCCAGAAACACCGTCACAATCCCATTCCCATGCTCTTCATTCCGCGAATACAGCCGCTCCTTCATCAGAAACGACATGTCCCCAAACCCATCCGACTCACCATTCGACCGGTCAAAGAACGGCGGCACATTAATGATGATCTCCGTATGCTTCTCCGGAATAAACTCCAGGCCCTTCCCATTGCCATAGTTCCAGATCTGGTGCCCGCTCGTGTTGTAGTAGTGCAGAAAATCCGCCCGAACCTCCTGCTCCAGCCGCGGAGTCACTGTCACCAGTGGCGTAATCCAATGAGGCTGCTGGCTCTGCGTAGCCGACACCCGAGCCTCATACCGCCCCCACCACGAACCCCCCTCCGCACCACCAGCCGTCTGTTGCGCTAGCACCGCCGGTGCGCCCACAATCAGAACTGCAGCAACAACCAATGCACGCGCGGACACAAAACGCCCACACCCTCGAACCCAATTAAACCCGTAGCAAAACTTCATATGTATACGATTTTACATAACGATTCTTTACACCAGTAAATCACCGCCCCAACTCCAAGCCCCCAGGAGATTCCAATGCCCACCGTAGACGTTCTCCTCAAACCCCGCGAAGCCGCCACCGCCCTCGGCGTTAGCTATCCCACCCTCAAGCAATGGATCCTCGCCGGCACCCTCAAAACCATCAAGACCCCCGGCGGCCACCACCGCATCCCCCAGAGCGCGCTCAACCCGCTCATGAAGTCCAAACCCACCACAACCCGCAAGGCCTCACGAGAACGCTTCCGCAACGTAAGCGGCCGCAATCAACTAGTAGGCACCATAGCCGAGGTAAAGATCAGCGGTTTTCTAGCCCAGGTCAAAATCAAAATCGGTGACCAGCAGATCACCTCCATCATCACCGCCGATGCCGCCCGCGAGATGCAACTCCGCAAAGGCCAAACCGCCGGCGCCCTCATCAAGTCCACCGAGGTCATGATCGTCCGCGTCTAGCCCTTACCGCAAAGTCACCACCGTATCGCGTCCACTTCCGTCGCTATACTCCACCAACTTCCCTGTCATCGTCGTCACCTTTGCCGCCGTATCGGTCATCACGAACGTGGGCTCATCAGCATCCATCAGGCAGGCCACATACAGCATGCAGTGCATCTCCGCCGGCGACCCCACACGGTCTCCATGCTGCACCAGCGTCACATACATCGGCGCGTTATAGTTCTGCAGCAGCACATCGTCCGAGTAGTTAATCAGCACCTGCGCGCCCTTCTCCTTCACCCCATCCCGCACCACCGACCCCAGCGGGTCCCGCACATACAGCCGCTGCCGGTTCCAGACCAAAAACACCACCGCCAACACCACCAGCAACAAAATAAACTTCCTCACAAACACCTCCCTGCAAATGGCAAATCCAACTTCGCACCTAGAACCTAGAACCCAAAAGCCAGAAGCTAGAAGCTAGAAGCTAGAAGCTAGAAGCTAGAAGCTTTAAAACTACCTCTTCTTCTCCTCGTGATACTCCTGCTCCGAATTAATCCCCCACACCGCATCTTTATCGACATACCCCGCCGCAATCCCATCCACCACCGCCATCGCCGTCAGCATCGAGTGGTCCTGGTTGTTGTACTTATGCATCCCATTCCGCCCCACCAGATAAAGATTCTCAAACCGATCCACCCACTCTCTCAACTCCCCAAATCGCTCATACGTCCCAAAGTAAGCCGGATACGTCTTCGGCACCCGCACCACATGCGCATCCAAAACCTCAGCCGTCTTCAATATTCCAATCTTCTCCAACTCCCCCGCCGCAAACTTTTTCAGCTCCTCATCCGGCATCGACCAAAGCGCATCGGTCTCATAACAAAAATACTCGAGCCCAATCCAAACCTTCGTAGGATCACTCACCATATAAGGGCTCCAGTTATTAAAAATCTGCAGCCGCCCCAGCAACACATCCGGCTCCTGGATATAAATCCATGTGTCGCGTATCAACCGGGACCCGCCCCTGGTCTTATCCGACTCCTCCACATCCAGCTTGTTCGCCAGCACACCCACCGTAATAAAGTCCCGATATTGCAATCCCTCACTAACCTCGCGCACATTCGCCGGAGCCTCAACCTTCAGCGCCCGCACCAGATCCCGCATCGGCATCGTAGAAAGAAAATAATCTCCCTCAAACCGCCGCGTCTCTCCCGCAGCATTCACCGCCTCCACCGCCACCACACGCGTTCCTTCAACATCCAACCCCACCACATTCCACCCCGTATGAATCTCGCCGCCCATAGCGACAACCTTCTCCGCAACGTGTTCCCACAACTGCCCCGGCCCAAACTTCGGATACAGAAACCGCTCAATCAGCGAAGTATCCGTCCCCTTCTGCGCGATATCTTTCCCATCCCCACCCTTCACCCGCGGCGAAAACATCTTGCGCAAAAAGTGCTTCAACGCAGTCGTCAAACTCAATCCCTTGATCCGCTGCGCCCCCCACTCCGCCGAGATCGTATCGCAAGGCGTCCCCCAAACCTTCTCCGTATAGCTCTTAAAGAAAGTCAAATATAACTCGCGCCCAAACCGGTTAATCAAAAAATCCTCAAGGCTCTTCTCTTCCTTGATCGGCTTCACCCGGCTCATCACATAACTAACCCCGATCTTCGCCATCCGCACCGGCCCCAGATTCGAAACCGTAGTCCCACTCAACTTGATCGGATAATCAAAAAACTTCCGCAGATAATAGATCCGGCTCTTCCTCGGCCGCACCAGCATCACCAGGTCATCGCTCTCAGGAGCAGCGGCTCCCACCACGGTCACCGTAGGCGCATGCTCCGCCAGCTCCTCCGCGCTAACTTCCTCCGCATCATCCACCGTCTGCAGCGGCCCCATCCCCCGCAGCGGAGGCTCCTCTTCCACCGCCACCGGCACTGCCACCGTACGTTGCTTCCCCTGGTAGCTAATCTCCGCCGTGCCGGCATCCGACTCCACCGGCATCAAATCCATCCACCACTGCATCACCCTGTCGCTCTTCGAAAAAAACCGATGCCCCCCAATATCCATCCGGTTGCCCTTATACCGAATCGTCCGTGAGATCCCCCCAATCTCCTCCGACGCCTCCAGCACAATCGGCTGCACGCCCGTCCTGCGTAGAAACTCCAGCGCCGCCGTCAGCCCCGCCGGTCCCGCACCAATCACAATCGCCTTCTTCATCCAGCGCACCAACGCACCGAGCCGCTCACCCAGCCCGCAACGCTCTCTTCATACTCAACCGCACACATACCCTTTACACTCTACTGAACTCCTCCATCCCTCGCCTCGCACACCCTTAGACCACCCCCAATCAACCCTTCCCGCCCAACCCCGCAAGCTATACTGAAGCAGTCCGTTCCATCCACAACCGTTCCCCGGAGCACCCTGCAGATGTCTCAAAGCGAGCGCACCCGAGTACCGTTTGGAGAGAGGCTTCGCGCCCATCTCGCCATCGCCCGGCTCGACCACTCCATCAAGAATCTCTTCGTCCTTCCCGGCGTCATCGTTCCCCTCAGCGTCGACCCCGCCCTCTTCAATCGCCACCTCATCAAGACCCTAGTCCTGGCCTTCGTCGCCATCACGCTCGTAGCCTGCAGCAACTACGTCATCAACGAAGTCCTCGACGCGCCCTTCGACCGCCTCCACCCCATCAAGAAAAACCGCCCCGCCGCCCGCGGCCTCGTCAGCATCCCCGCCGCCTACGTCCAGTGGCTTCTCATGATGATCGCCGGCGTCGCCATCGGCCTTCTCATCTCCAAGATGTTCGCTCTCATGGCGCTCATCCTCTGGATCATGGGCTGCCTCTATAATTTCCCGCCCATCCGCACCAAGGACGTCCCCTACCTCGACGTCCTCACCGAATCCATCAATAACCCCCTGCGCATGCTGCTCGGCTGGTACGCCGTCACCAGCCTCCTCGTCCCTCCCATCTCGCTCCTCATCGCTTACTGGATGATCGGCTGCTACTTCATGGGCCTCAAGCGCTTCAGCGAACTCTCCGAACTCCACAAGTCCGGCGACCACGCCCTCGCCGGCTCCTACCGCGCCTCCTTCAAGCGCTACACCCCGGAGTCGCTCCTAGTCTCCGTCCTCTTCTACGCCTCCACGGCGATGCTCTTCCTCGGCGCCTTCATCATCCGATACCGCATCGAGCTTATCCTCTCGTTCCCCTTCGTCGCCTTCACCATGGCCATCTATCTCAAGCTAGCCTTCAAACCAGAGAGCGCCGTCCAGAACCCCGAAAAGCTCTACCGTGAACCCCTCCTCATGGCCTCCTTCGCATCCACAGTGATCGTCATGGGCCTGCTCCTCTTCATCCGTATGCCGCGCCTGGAGCAGTTCTTCCTCCCCACCCTCCCCGCATCCACCGCACCAGCATCCACCTCCGCATCACTAAACTCTGCAGCCCCTAAAATCTCGTCATCTCGACCGGAGCGCAGCGCAGTCAAGAGATCCCTGTATTTCGCTCCTGCCACCCATACATCATTCTCCCTGCCACAAATCTGTCATCTCGACCGGAGCGCAGCGCAGTGGAGAGACCTGCAGGTAAACCCGCCACAACTCTCCGCCACAACGCACCCATCGGAGATCCACGCAGCATGAGCGCGGCACCCATCACCCCCGCTAAGCAAACGCGCACCTACGCGCTGCTGGCCTTTTTCCTCCTCCTAACCGCCACCCTCTCCCTCATCTGGTCGCACGCCCGCCTCATGTGGAACGACGAGTTCCTCTCCTTCTACTCCGACGGCGTAGCCACTTTCAAACAAGTCATCCTCGTCCAACTCCACCACCCCATCTCGCTCGACCCCCCCACCTACCACTTACTCTCGCACCTAAGCATGGACATCCTAGGGCGCAACGCCATCGCGCTCCGTCTACCCGCGCTCGCTGGCTTCCTGCTCTTCCAGCTCTGCCTCTTCTTCATCGTTCGACGCCTCGCCGGCCCCCGCGCCGCCATCGTAGCCATGGCCGTACCCCTCCTAACCGCCAGCTTCCGCTACTCGCTCGAAGGCCGCCCCTACGGCCTGCTCCTCGGTCTCTACGCCCTCTCACTCCTTTGCTGGCAAATCGCCACACAAGACGACAACAACGCAACAACGTCCCGCATCCTTCCGCTCTGCGGGCTCACTCTTTCCATCGCGCTAGCCATCACCAGCCACTACTTCGGCGTACTCATCCTCATTCCTGTCTCCCTTGGCGAACTCTCCCGCATCCTCATCCGCAAGCGCCTCGACTTCGGCGTCCTAACATCCCTCGCGCTAGGCCTCGCCTCCGTAGGAATCATCCTCCCTTTCAAGCGCGCGCTCATGGTCTACCGCGTTCACTACTACATCACCGGCGTAAACATCCACGACATCAGCCAGGGCTATCGCGAGCTCTTCCTCCGCTACACCACCTGGCCCATCCCGCTGCAAAAACTAGCCGCAGCCATCATGGTCGTCCTGGCCCTGACCCTCGCCTACGCCGGCTACAAGCGCTTCAAGCGCCGCGCTGCAACCGAGCACGCCTACACCTGGGTAGCCCTCACCACCATGGCCCTGCTCCCGTTCTTCGGTTACCTCATGGGACGCTTCGTCACCCACACCATGGAAGTCCGCTACGTCATCGCAGCGCTCATCGCCTTCGCCGCCATCTTCGCCATCGTCCTCGAGCGCAAGCTCCGCAGCAACACCTTCTACTACGCCACCCTGGCCATCATCACCGTCGCCGCCATCGCCATCAACGCACACAACATCGCGCAGGAGCACCGCGACTCCAACGCCATCCTCGCCAGCTTCCAGCTAACCCCCGAAGCCTCCGCCGCGCTCCACCAGAACCCCCAAGAGCTCATCTACCTCCAGAGCCTCAACGACTTCTACCTCGACACCTACTACGACCCCGACCCCACCCTGCGCCCGCGCTTCTCCCTCCTCTACGGTCAGCAGCAGGAGATCCACTGGCTCCAGCACGACACCAACTACATCACAGCCACGAACATGCTCCACTTCACGCCGCTCTCCATCACGTCCTACTCCGACTTCCTCAAGCAACCCCATCCTCTCCTACTCCTCAACCACACCGGCTGGGAGTGGATCGACAAGCAACTAGACGCCGACCACACCCCCGAGCAGAACCTCGCACACTGCCTCCGAGGCCAGCTAGTCCGCGTCACCAATAACTAGCGCGCGCTTAAAGCCTGCGCTGTCGCGTAGGACCTCAGAGCGCAGGAGCGGAGTGCTGGACATTAAACTCCAGCCCCTCCGCGCCCGCATCCACCACCACACGATCTCCATGCAGCACACTGCCATCGAGGATCTTCATCGCCAACTTGTCCTGCACCATCCGCTGAATCGCCCTCTTCATCGGTCGCGCCCCATAAGCGCGATCATACCCAGCCTTGAAGATCGCCTCGCGCGCGGCATCCGTAAGCTCCAGCGTAATGTGCCGATCCACCAGCATCTTCTGCAGCTCCTTCAGCCGCAGATCCACAATGTGCGTAAGCTGGCTCTCACCCAGCGGATGAAACACCACAATATCGTCCACACGATTCAAAAACTCCGGACGAAAATGTTTCCGTAGCTCCTCCATCACGCGCGCCTTCGCATCGTCGAACCCATCCTCACCCTCAGCCCAGGCCGTAGCCAACTGCCCCGCACCAATATTCGACGTCATAATCAACACGGTGTTCTTAAAATCCACCGTGCGTCCCTTCGAGTCCGTCAAACGCCCATCATCCAGCACCTGCAGCAGCACATTGAACACATCCGGATGCGCCTTCTCGATCTCATCAAAAAGCACGACAGCATAAGGCCGTCGCCGCACCGCCTCCGTCAACTGCCCACCCTCATCGAATCCGACATACCCCGGAGGCGCGCCAATCAACCGCGCCACCGCATGCCGCTCCATATACTCGGACATATCAATCCGCACCATAGCGTTCTCGTCATCAAACAGGAACTCCGCCAGCGCCCTCGCCGTCTCCGTCTTTCCCACACCAGTAGGCCCCAGAAAAATAAATGAACCAATCGGCCTCTTCGGATCACTAAGCCCCGCGCGCGAACGCCGAATCGCATTCGCCACAGCAACCAGCGCCTCATCCTGCCCCACCACCCTCTCGCCCAAACGAGACTCCATCTGCGTCAGCTTCTGAACCTCGCCCTCCAACATCTTCGACACAGGAATCCCCGTCCACTTCGAAACGATCTTCGCAATGTCCTCTTCATCCACTTCTTCCTTCAATAACCGCGACGCACTTCCGCCCGACTTCGCATCCGCCACGCTCGCATCCTGCGTGGCCGTCAACTCAGCCAGCTCCTTCTCCGTCGTCGGAATCTCCCCATACTGCAACTCCGCCGCCCGCTGCAGATCGCCCTTGCGCGTAGCCTCACCCGCATCAAACCGCATCTGCTCCAGCCGCTCCTTCAGCGCCGCAATCTCGCCGATCGCACCCTTCTCCTTCTGCCACCGCGCGCGCAGCCCAGCCGCCTCTTCCCGCACCTCAGCCAACTCACGCTCCACCTCCACCAACCGCTCACGAGAGTTCGCATCGTCCTCACGCGTCAGTGCATTCCTCTCGATCTCCAGCGAAGTACCCCGCCGCTCCAGATCATCAATCTCCACCGGCACCGATCCAATCTGAATCGCCAGCGCCGCCGCCGCCTCATCCACCAGGTCAATCGCCTTATCCGGCAAAAATCTATCCGAGATATAACGGTGCGACAACTCCGCCGCTGCCACAATCGCCGAGTCCTTGATCCGCACCTTATGGTGCATCTCATACCGCTCCCTCAGCCCGCGCAAAATCGCAATCGTGTCCTCAACATTTGGCTCGCCCACAAACACAATCTGGAACCGCCGCTCCAGCGCCGCATCCTTCTCAATATATTTTCTGTACTCATTCAAAGTAGTAGCGCCAATAGCCCGCAACTCCCCCCGCGCCAGCGCCGGCTTCAACATATTGCTGGCGTCGATAGCCCCCTCTGCGGCGCCAGCGCCTACGAGGGTATGCAGCTCATCGATGAACAAAATAATCTGCCCATTCGACTCCTCAATCTCCTTCAGCACCGCCTTCAACCGTTCTTCAAACTCACCACGGAATTTTGCACCAGCCAGCATCGATCCCAAATCAAGCGAGATCACTCGCTTCTCACGCAGCACCTCCGGCACATCGCCCTGGAAGATCCTCCGCGCCAATCCCTCGACGATCGCGGTCTTACCCACACCCGGCTCGCCAATCAGCACAGGGTTATTCTTCGTCCGCCGGCTCAGCACCTGAATCACGCGCCGAATCTCCTCATCGCGCCCAATCACCGGATCAAGCTTCCCGCGCCGCGCCATCTCCGTCAGATCCTTGGCATACTTCTCCAGCGCCTGAAACTTCCCTTCAGGATTCTGATCCGTAACCCGCTGCGACCCCCGCACCGCCTGCAACGCCTTCAGAATCGCCGCATAATCCGCACCCTCGGCAGCAAGCGCCATCTGCACCGGTTCATTCTTCTGCTTCGCAAGCGACAGCAGCAGATGCTCGGTAGAAACATAATCGTCCTTAAAGTTCTCCGCCTCTTTGAACGCACCATCCAACACCTTCGTCAGCGCCGCACTCAACCCCGGCTGCTGCGCCGCGCCCTGCACCTTCGGCAACTTCGCAATCGCCGCCTGCACCGTACTCTGCAATTGCGGCACGGCAACGCCCACCTTCTCCAGCACCGGACGCACTACGCCCTCTTTGTCCTCCAGCAGCGCCGCCATCAAATGCAGCGGCAACACCTCCGGATTTCCATTCTCCGCGGCACTCCCCTGCGCCACCTGCAGCGCCTCCTGCGACTTCACCGTAAACTTATCCCACTTGATCGCCATCTCGTCTCTCCTCACCGGCCCCGGCCGGTCAACATCCGTCTCGTTGTATCAACTGTCCTGCAAACCATTCAGCATCCAACCTCACAGCCCGATGCCCTCCACTACCAACCCGTCCACCACCTCATCACGCATCGAGTACCGCGCCGCCGACTCCCTTCGCAGCGCCATCCTTCTTGCCCTCACCGGCGGCTCACTCGACGCTTTCGTCTACCTCAACCACGGCCACGTCTTCGCCGCCGCCATGACCGGTAACGGCGTCCTCCTCGGCGTCGCCTTCCTGCATCACGACTACCTCCATGCCGCGCATCACCTCGTTGCCATCCTCGGCTTCGTCCTCGGCATATTCCTCGCCAACGTCCTTGACTCCAAACTCAAACACCACGCCGTCCTCACCGGCCTCCTCGGCGAAATCTCCGTCCTCCTCACCGCATCCTTCCTTCCCGGTAGCTTTCCCGACTTCGTCTTCGTTCCCCTCATCGCCATCGTCGCCGCCTACCAGGTCACCAGCTTCCGCCGCGCCGACACCTACGCCTACAACTCCACCTTCATCACCGGAAACCTCCGCTCCGCCGTCGATGGTCTATATGACGCTCTCGACCCCGCCCATCGCAAAGCCGGCCTGCGCAAATTCCGCGACCTCTCCGCCATCATCCTCGCCTTTCTCGCTGGTGCGGTCGCCGGCGCCATTCTCTCGCCTAAGTTCCTCAACCACACCCTCTGGTTCATCTGCCTGCCACTCGTCACCGTCCTCATCACCGTCCTTATCCGCGACGAATCCAGCCCTTCCCAACCAGACAAATCCGCAACCCTATCTAACTGATTCTCATGGACAAGAAGGCGCAATCACCTAAACCCAGTATCTCCTTAGACGCAGCGTCAACCAAAGAGTCGCATAAAACCTGATAATAAGTCACTCACTTTTGCCTGGTTACCCTCGCGCTCAGAAGCCCCACCAATACGCGCCGGGTGCCCCATTCATACGCGCACTTTGCGGATGAGTGGGGTGAAGGTCTTCACGCCTCCTCCGAACTCCAATGCAGAAATCCTTCCCAACCTCCGAGCAGGGTGACAACACCCGCCCGCCCTCGAACCCCAATGGAAAACCCACTCTCGCGTTATCCTTCTATCTATTCTTTGGTTGAGGCTCATCTCATGTCCATCAAGCACCGTGCGTTCTCGTCGGCTATCGCCCTTCTCGCCTCAACCACGCTGGTCGCGCAAGCCCCCACCGACTACCTCGCCGAAACCCCCGTCACCGCCCCCCACGCCATGGTCGTCACCATCCACCATGACGCCACCGACGCCGGCCTCGAGATCCTCCACGAAGGTGGCAACGCCGTCGACGCAGCCGTTGCCGTCGGCTTCGCCCTCGCCGTCGTCTACCCAGCCGCCGGCAACATCGGCGGTGGCGGCTTCATGCTCATCCGCCCAGCCTCGCACTCCCTCAACCAC